>JAAYHZ010000325.1 GCA_012744235.1 Clostridiaceae bacterium | reverse complement strand
ACGATACGCCATATTTCGAAAGTCATCGGCGCTCATACCCAATGCTTTAAGTTTATCCGAGGACAGATCCGCCTGTTTATACAGCTCTTGTATCATATCGGCATTTAGAACCTTCAGTTCTCCCCGCAAGCCTTTCTCGGGAGATGCCAGCTTTTCGGCGATCAATGTTTTTTGACCGTTGACGACACGATACAATTTGTAGCCTTGTTCAGGCAGCCAATCTCCCGAGGGTACCATGTGTATAAGAGCTTCATCCGGAGACTGCCATACCCCTTTTACATTTATAGTCGGAGGATAGCCGATCATTTGACCGAGCTCCGGGGCTTTTAACAGCCTTTCCGTATGGGATTTTAAACTCATCGTTTTGTTTCGTTGTTCCTCAAGAATCAGGATGTTTTTTGGGGAAAACGAAGGAGAAGGTTGATCGGGGGAATCGGAAGAATCGGGAGAGGCTTCGAGGCCGGCGACCGATGCTTCCGATTCATCGGAAAAATCAAGAACAATCATGGATTCGTCATTTAACAATTCTGCCAACTGTTGATCCAAGGTACGAAGATTGTTCAAAGCCAAACGGGAATCGACGATATCCGTTAACTTTTCGGCTTGGGCCAGCTCCCGAGCAATGGAGGGGTTTTTCAACAGAATATCCGCATCGGGAGTATCGCTATGCAATAACTCTTTTAGTGTTTTTGGCTCCGAAGGGGTATCGGGAGCAAGAATATATTCTCGATCGGGCAGATATGTAAAGGCTGGGACCGGTGCAAAAGCACCCGATCCCCATAAAATTCCCGTAACGATCATGCCCAATACAAGGCAAGTGACTAACAACGAGGGGATAGGATATGTTTGAAATAACTTCCATATCCGGCGGAATGGATCGTTCGTCTGTTTCATTTTTTATTCCTCCTTCTGTCTATACGTTCTCTCAAAATTAATAAATTGCAGATTTTTAAAAGTCAGCGTTCCACGATCTTTCGGACAAAGCTCCTTATATACCGATTCGGGAACCTCGAAACTTATACGGTTGCCGTTTACAAATTCGAAAACGACGGTATTGTTATCTTTTTTCGCTGCCACAAGTACATTATTTGCCGTCCGACCTTCCAAAATGTCCCTTTTGGTTTTGCTTATGTACGCTCGCAAAGCTTTGATGATGATAAAGGCGAACAGAGAAACAACAAGGAGTATGACGAAGAATACAGCGAATCCCTTCAATTCAAGCGGTTTGTCACGCGTCATTGATAAAACGGACCCAAAGACAAAAAAACCCCCGATCAAACAAGGGGTGACATGTCCTTTAACCGGCGATTCTTGCGTTACAATTCTGTTGGGTTTTTTCGGGTCATATTGAATTTCCGTTACGGATCCGATGGAATAGGGAACATGTGTCGAGGCGGGGCCTTTCGTTTTTATCACCTTGCCGTCGACGCGGTATTCAAAAATCGGGCAATAGAGGGTGTAGCTTTTGTTTTTTCCGGCTCGACGGGATTGCCGTATATCTACGATTGCGGCTGTTACCGATATACCCGTTTTTTTGACATGAACATTTCGAAGAATACCGGTTATCGCCGAACCGATTCAAAATATTCCTGCTGAGAGAAAAATTATTTCAAAAAGCATATACCGCGACCCCCCAAAACAGCAAAAGCGGATTGTCTGCATACGGTTGTTATATAATGAAATCGAAATCGATGAACATCGATATACGGCCACTAAAGACGGCTAAAAAACGGTACGGGACCTTACTTTAGGAAGACCGGTATACTGCTCTTTTTCGTCATCTTTTAATAGCTTATGATTAGTAAAAGGATATTTTCATTATACTATATTTCCATTATACTATATTATGTAATTGTAGTCCATCTTTTACCTTGAAGGAATGAAATTCCATTCACTTGCATTCTCTTGTACGATTATTAATATATTTATCTATTACTTTTATAATATTATGAAAACATTGACTTAATCACCAATAATGATAAAATATGAATCATGATAACATTTATATTTTATAGCTGTCTTTCGTATTGGGATGTAAATGATGGTTAAAATCCGGAAAAGTATCTTCATCGCATTGATCTTTATGATTCTTTTGACAGCTTGTCAAAACGGGAGTAGGAGCAATTTGGAGATGTCGGAACCCGAAAAAGAAGTCCTGAACCCGAAAGAGAATTTTTCCTTTCTAACGGATGCTCCGCTGGAAATCTTGTATACGGATGATAAGCTATGGGGCACAGGATATGACTCTAATGATGCTCCGACCGTGAATTATATTAATTTATCAAATTTGTGTAAAGAAAAATTCGGTTTCCCGGTTAAATTTACAAAAATATCTGCATCGCAATTTTCTCAACCTGCAAGCCTAGACAGTGCTTTTGCTCTTCATATACAGGCAGGATTATCGGGAGATTTGATTTTTCCATGCCGGGAGATCGATTATGAAAATAAACATGATTTTCATTGGGGGCCATCGTATACGAACCTCTATATGGATTTGACTCCGTACTTGGAACGATTCTGCCCTGAAGCCATCTTAAATTTTGAAAGGTATCCGCAAATCAAAGATAATTTCATCATTAACGGTAAGGTTTACGCGATTTATGCGGGAATGCCCAATATATCGGCGATTGCTCTAATGGTCAAAAATGATTTGCTTGAAAAAACCGGTGTTGATATCCATACGGTCAATAATGTCGATGCTTTATACGAATTTATGGACAGCTTGTCTCACGGTAGCGCACCGGAGAGTCAATTAAACAAAATTGCGACCTTTGGGTTTACATTATTAAAATATGCTGCCTATAATTCCGGTTATTACTTCAAGGATTCCGAGAGCTTTGTTTTTGATATGAATGATGAAAAATGCATTCCTCATCTTATTGAAGAAACCGAAATACTTGATAACTTCTGTAATATATTTAATCGGTTTTTTAAGGACGGCTATTTTTCTTACGGTAGTAATATATATGACCTTATAGGAAACGGATCACAAGAAATGGCTTTGCTGAATTGGTATCCTTTTGTGACAAAAGAATTCTCAAAATATTCGATTGATGAGAAAGACAACATACTTAAAAAAATACTCCATTGTTCTATTCAATGACATGAAGCCTGTCGTTGATTGGTTTAATACTTTCATTCATATTTCGGTTCCTATTACGAGTACTCAACCGGAAAAAGCTTTGATCTTTATGCAGTGGCTTATGACGGACAAAGAAGTTGCCGATATTTTGACTTTCGGGTCGCAGTTGATGACAATCAAGCATTATCGATTTGCAGAGGACGGAACTATTATCCCTGAAAAGAGAAACACCATATACGGTTTTTGCAATTTGGTAGCCAATTTTTCGGATAAAGCGTTTTTATACGGCTGTAATGATGTGATACATCAATACAAAGAAAGAACCTATCAAGCAATTTATCCTTATTTTTATCAATTAATCGATTCGGACAACGAACGATACAAGAAATTACGTGATATTTTTAAGTCGGAACCTATAAGAACGCAAAGTGATAAAAGAGCAAGCTATCTACGAAATTCGATCGACGAAATCCTGCGAAACTCCTACGGCGGCTTGAATACGGAAAGAATCAAGGACGGATTAAGCGAAATTTTAGATGCCAAGGAATACAAGGAGCGGATCATCGATGCACTCAATTCACTCTAAATGAAAAATAAGAGGATCATATTGTATGTGTATCCGGTTCGTTCATATCCGATTGCTATATAATGATCATATAGATAAGTGATACGTTAGCGAAAGGTTTTTGATGACAATCGCTTTTCGGTAAACGGTAAGGAGGATTACTATGTCAAAAGAGGAATTGGGGTTTGGTATCATCGGTTGCCGTATGGGCTTGTCCCATGCAAGAGGGTTGAAGCTTTGTAAAGGAGGTAAGCTTGTCGCGCTATGTGATAACAAAGAAGAAACTCTTAAAAATGCGATGGCAAGCATGGACAAAACGGAGGAGGATTGTTATACGGATTATTAAGAGCTTCTTAAGAGAGAAGATATCGATGTCGTCGTCGTAGCAACGCCCGACCAATTGCATGCGGAGCACACGATAGCCGCCTTGGAAGCGGGCAAGCATGTACTTTGCGAAAAACCCATGGCTATGACGACGGAAGAATGTAAAAATATGATTGCGGCAAGCGATAGATCGGGAAAAAAGCTGATGATCGGACAGGTTTGCCGTTATGCTCCGGGATTTATAACGGCGAAGAGATTCATAGATCGCGGCGAAATCGGAGAATTATTTTTTGTCGAATCGGAGTATGCCCACGATTATACCCACATTCCCGGTATCGGTAATTGGAGAATCGACCCCGTGAGATTGCGTCATCCCGCTTTAGGAGGCGGATGCCATGCAGTGGATCTGTTGAGGTGGATTGCAGGGAATCCTTATGAAGTATGCGCTTTTTCGAACAGGAAGGTATTGTCCCACTGGCCTGTGGACGATTGTACCGTCGGCATTATGAAATTCCCGAAGGACGTCATCGGAAAAGTTTTTGTATCCGTCGGATGCAAAAGAGCCTATACCATGCGTTCCGTATTTTACGGTACAAAAGGAACCCTTATTGCCGACAATACTTCGAACCATATTACCGTTTTTAAAGAAAAGCTATCGGATAAGGACGGAATTTTTGAAGGGGTCAGTGACCAAACAATGGGTATTCAATACCCCGTATCTATAAATAACCATAATACGGCCGCTGAATTGGGCGAATTCATCGATTGTATTCTTCGGGATAAATCTGTGAAAACCGACGGAAGGGAAGGCGCCTGTACGGTCGCTGCATGTCTGGCCCTTGTTGAATCCGCTGCCGCCAACGGAAAAAACGTTACGGTATCTTACGATTTTTAATGTCAATAAAAAGATAAAGGGGAGAAGCGAATCTCCTCTTTTTTGTTTTCCATAAAAAGAATACTCTCCAATTCACTTATCGGTCAAACGGACAAAACCCGGGCTTATATCCTCTTTGACATATAAGGAATTGCTTAATTGGAATAAAAGTGATATATTGTAAATAGAGAGGATGATTTTTTAATTCGTTGTTACATATATAAAGACGAATGCACATTCTGCCAAGTCTCGTAATGCACAAAGATTAATGTGAATTCTTTTTGAGGTGAGGAGTCATGTGCAAATTACATAAAAGAATATCAATCATTGTATTGATACTGATTATCGCGGCAACATCTTGTTAAAATCAAAATTCCTCAAATTTTGACTATCGGGTACCATGATAGAGATCAAGACACCGGAAGACGATTTTTCATATTTAGCGGATGTGCCGTTAGAAATTCTATGTTGTAATTTGGTAGCTAATTTTTCGGATAAAGCGTTTTTGTTCGGAAAAAAAGGTCTTTGTTACAGGACTATAGGGAATAGACATATCGGTCGGAATATCCGATAATCTGCAAATTAATCGATGCGGATAATAAGCGTTATAAAAACATAGTGACTTTTTTGTTCAGGGGTATATTTCTGTACAACAATCAAATAGAAGTAATAACCTTACAAAATCCATAGAAGAGTAGATATCGAATCCTTATAGCAAGTTATATGCCGTAAGAATGGAAGAAGGACTTGACGAGATTGTCGTCTCCGAAAGCTATATCGAAGCAATAAAAGAAATTTTAGCTATTGATCAAAGTAAAGGATGATGAATTTCTGCAAATAAGAAAAATTTCGAAAAGAGGTTCAGCATGTATAAATCATATAAAATAAAAATATTGATGTTGATATTCATAATTTTTATGACATCCTGTCAAAGTCAGAATGATCATATGGAAATATCAATAACCGTAAAAGATAACATAACTCCGGAAGAAAACGTTTCCTTTTTAACGGATATTACACCCCTGGAGATTTTATATACAAAAAAGGGTTCTGCGTTTTGGGGTAATAAAGTTGATACAAATGATGCTATGTTGATCAATTTTCTTAATCTATCAAATCTATGTAAGGAAAAACTGGGATTCCCAATTAAATTTACAGAAATACCTACAACGCAATCGTTAGAGTCTACGAAAGACAGCATTTACACTCTTCATATAATGGCAGGGTTATCGGGAGATTTAATCTTTCCCGAACAATCTATAGATATACATAATAAATCGAACCTGCATTGGGGTCAACAATATCTCGATTTATATATGGACTTATCTCCTTACTTGGAACGCTTCTGCCCGGAAGCCATCTTAAATTTTGAAAAATATCCGCAAATCAAAGATAATTTCATCATTGACGGCAAGGTCTATGCGATTTATACGGGAATGCCTTCAATAACGGCTTTGGCGTTAATGGTTAAAAATGAATTGCTTGAAGAGACCGGTGTCGATATCAATACCATTAAAAACGTTGATGCTTTATACGAGTTTATGGATAACTTATATCAAGGCAATGAGCCAAAAGACGGTTTTAATAAGATATGGGTTTCAGGTGGCACGTTATTACATTATGCCATATGTAATTCGGATTATTATGATTATGGCAGTTCTCTATTTACTATGAATGACGAAAAATGTACCCCTTATTTTCTTGAAGACACGGAAATTATTGATTACTTCTTGAACAAGTTTAACAAATTCTTTATAAACGGATATTTTACAACAGATTCAAATACGCTATATGAAAATATTATAATACAAACCGGATTACAAGATATGGTTTTGATTTCTTGGTCGCCCCATATAACCAAAGCGTTATCCCAATATACGGATAATGAACAGGATAACCCGTTCCACAAATATTCCATCGTGCTATTCGATGACATGAAACCTGTTATTAATCAATTTAATGCTTTCATACATGTCATGGTTCCCACTACATGTACCCATCCGGAAAAAGCGCTGATCTTTATGCAATGGCTGATGACCGATAAGGAAGCGGCGGATATATTGACCTTCGGATCACAACTAATGAATCTTCAACATTATCGATTTTCGGAGGACGGAAGGATCATTCCTGAAAAAAACAATACCATATATGCATTTTGTAACTTGATAGCTAACTTTTCGGACAAAGCATTTTTATACGGGAAATATGATGTGATACATGAGTATAAAGAGAAGACATATCAAGCGGCATATCCGGTATTATACCGGTTAATCGATTCGGACAATGAACGTTATGTAAAATTATCCACTTTGATTTCTTCTATTACCCAACCTTATAATTCTCTAATTACAAAAAGAAATCGCTATCTTAGAAATTCAATTGAAGAACTCCTATTAAATCCAAACAGCAATTTAGATGCAATGAGAATCAAACAAGGTCTTGACGAGATTGGCGATTTGGAAGATTATAAAGTAATCGTAGCAGAAACCATAAAAGAAGCTTTAAAGCAATTGATGAAATAAAATGAATTGCTTGATGAAACTGGTATCGACATCCATACGATCAATAATGTCGATGCTTTATATGAATTTATGGATAACTTGTATCACGGTAACGAACCGGAATATGGTTTCAATAAAATCGAGACCGATTGGTATACGTTATTGCAATATGCTACATATAATTCCGATTATTGCTTTTTTTCCGGAAACGCCGGTTATGGCGTAGTATTTGATATCAATGATGAAAAATTTTACAACCGCAACCTCGGGAACCTTAACACATTCATTCATGTTATGGTTCCTATCACAAGCACCAACCGGAAAAAGCTTTGATTTTCATGCAGTGGCTTATGACGCATAAAGATGCGGCGGATATTTTGACTTTCGGGTCACAGTTAATGGAACTTCGGCATTATCGTTTTTCGGAAAACACCATATACGCTTTCTATAATTTGACAGCTAATTTTTCGGACAAAGCTTTTTTAGGCGGGAAATATGATACATTGATCCGGGTCTATCGAGAAAGAACATATCAAGCAAAATATCCGATAATTTTTCAAGTCATCGATTCGGATGATGATAACAACGTAGATTTAAAATTATTATTCTTAGGTTATTCCGAACTCGGTTTACAAAGCCAAGCAAGAAATGATTACTTAAGAAAACAATCAGTGAATTCATAATCAACCCTTTCGAGAAATACGCCGTAGAAAGAATAAAGCAAGGCATTGACGAGATTGTCGATTCCGATAGATATAAAGAGATGGTAACGGAAGCCATACGAAAAACAATAGGTCACGGGTAAAGGTCAAGAATCGTTGTCGGATTACGGATGATACGGTATCTTCAGTAAACTGAAAACAGAAAAGAGGAGAGCCGAATCTCCTCTTTAGTTCATTAACATAGGGGATTACTCCGTTATCATGCGCAACGCTTCGCCGAAGCGTTGGAAATGGACGACTTCTCTTTCTCTTAGCCATCTGAGGGGATCGATGACATCCGGGTCATCGGCCAAATCGATTAAGTTTTCATAAACTGCACGAGCCTTTTGTTCCGCTGCCATATCTTCCACCAAATCCGCTACGGGATCACCCTTCGATGCGAAATAGGCGGCGGTAAAGGGAACGCCGTTGCCGTCTACCGGGAACAGGCTGTAGCCATGGTCCGCGTAGTACCCGCCGAGTCCATGCTTCGCCAGTTCTTCCGGGGGCACACCGGCAACCAATTGTTTTACCAATGTACCAACCATTTCCAAATGAGCCAGTTCCTCCGTCCCGATATCGTTTAATATTCCCGAAACTTCTTTTCTGGGCATGCAGTATCTTTGGCATAGGTACCTTAAGGATGCCGCCAGTTCTCCGTCCGGACCGCCGAATTGGGTTATGATTACCTTCGCCATTCGAGGGTCGGGGTTTTTAATTTTTATCGGATATTGAAGTTTTCTTTCATAAATCCACATATGTTCAACCTCCTAACCTTTCCCAAGGCCATGGATCGGCTACCCATTGCCAATAATCTACGCCGTCCGCATGGCGGATGGTCAAAGGACCGTACAGCTCTTGATATTGGCTCCTCATTTTGTTGTTTTGCTCGTTGTACTTTTTGTACAAGGCCAAAGCTTCTTTGTCGCAAGGATGGGTGTCCAGGTAAAGACCTAAGTCAATTAAAAATATGTCCATAGCTTGTAAATCTCTCAACATGGTTTCTTGTTTCTTATCCACGACGCTCACCTCCGTAGTATCCGGTCGGGCCGCACATATAAGGTTTGGTACCTGCCGGGTAAGGATGATGCAGTTCCGGAAATGCCGTACCGTGGCTCATGGCTTCTTCAGGGGCAAAGGTTTTGTCAAGCTTTTGATAAGGCACGTATGCAAAGCCGTACCGAGGATTTTTAGGCATAAACGGAATATCCGGACACTCTCTATCGGCTGCAGGACTTACTTTCGTCTCTGCGGGGCTGACATTGCTTGCGGCTTGCTTCTTTTCTTCAGCTGCAGGACTTACGTTGCTTTCCGCTCTGCGGTTATCAAACATGGCAGGATTGATAAAAGCAGACATCGGACGTGCATTTTCAGTCGATGCCGGGCTGATGTTGCCGGTCATAGGACGCGCATTTTCGGAAGCAGGACGTACGTTTTCGGAAGCCGGTCTTACGTTGTCCGTGGCGGGTTTTACGTTTTCGGCTGCAGGACTTACACCGGTCATAGGACGCGTATTGGCGGCAGGACTCGTATTGGTTGCAGCAGGTCTTACGTTGGAAGCTTCGGGCATGCTTCCCACATTCACATAGGGACTCACGTTGTTACGTTGCATTCCCGCTGCAATGTTTTCTGAATGATCCATTCAATCATTACCTCCATTTCACATAAAATAAGAAGCATAAGTTATATGCTTTTATGTACACCGGTACCTTCCGTAAACCTTTTCTTTTATTAACATAATATGCGTAAGCGCTTGAATATGTGTGAAAGTTCAATTGCTGAATTTTGGGAAGCTGTGATATAATAATTCAGTCATGAACCGACTTTTATCCGACGGCTGTTGTCGTATCGAGAGACAGACAACGAGAGTAAAAATCATACGTCCATTATGAATGTAAGGAGGACCTATGCCGAATCCGTTTCCGGAGCTTGGCATAGGTAAAAAATAGATGAAAAAAGTATTTATGATCGCCTACCAATATCCCCCCGTGGGTGGACCGGGTGTTCAAAGAACGTTAAAATTTACAAAATATCTCCGAGACTTTTTTTGGGAGCCTGTTGTTTTAACAAGGAACAACGGCGGCTTTCTAGCCGATGAGACGTTGCTTTCCGAAATACCGACCGGGATGGAAGTTATCCGTACCAAAGCTTACGATTTTGAAAGTGCAAAAGGGATTCTGAAGTATCCGAGTAAAATTTTGGCTCGAAAAATTCTGATGCCGGACAGTGCCGTGGTTTGGTACAAAGCAAGCTTAAAAAAGGCCGTTCAATATATTGAAAGCAATAAGCCGGATGTGCTGTATTCCACGTCTTTTCCGTATAGCGACCACTTAATGGCTCTCCGGATAAAAAAGAGATTTCCGAAACTTCCGTGGGTAGCGGATTTTAGAGACGAGTGGATGAACAACCCCTACTTGTTGGACAATCCGTATAACTCCATCCGTATGGGAATCGAAAGAAGAATGGAACGGGACGTTATAGCCTATGCCGACAGAGTCATTGCCAATACTCCCGTTATGATGCGGAATTTTATTCGAACATACAAGGAGTACGAGCATAAATTCTCTTGCATTCCTAACGGTTTTGACAAGGAAGATTTTGCGGATTATCAAACCCTTGAAAAACCTGAAAAGAACGAAAAGCTGACGATTACCTACACCGGGATGCTGTACGGCAGAAGAAAGCCGGATTTGTTTTTGGAATGCCTTCGAGAATTGATCGACGAGCATGTTATATCCGAAGGCCAAATAACCGTTAAATTCATCGGCAAGTTTTTACCCGGATATTTTGACCGCTTAAACGAAAGATACGGACTCCAAAACGTTATCCGGGTATATGATTATATGCCCCACAAGGAATGCATAAAAATGCTTCTTCAATCGGACTTGTTATTATTGATCGAAGGGGCCGGTCCCGGGGGAGAGGCCTTTTACACCGGTAAATTGTTCGAGTACATGAATGCCGGAAGACCCATTATTGCGGTGATTCCCGGAAGCGGTGTGGCGGCCGACCTTATCAAAGAATCGAGAACCGGGTACGTTGCCGATTCCGAGGATAAGAATCAAATATTGAGAATGCTGACGAATGTATGGCAATTGTGGAAAAACAATAAATTGGAGTACAAACCCGATTATGAAGTGATTAATCGTTTTGAAAGAAGAAACTTAACCTGCCAATTGGCTGCATTATTTAACGAATGTACGGAGGTAAACCATGAAACTGATCGACGATAAAGGAAAACTGTTCGGTTTGATCAATGTTATTGATTTGGCCATTGTTTTGGTTGTCGTGGCTTTGGTAGCGGGAATTGTCATTAAAATGGGCAGTACGGACGACAAGCCGAAGGAATCGAAATGGTATATGGTTACGGTTTATTGCGAAGACGTGCAAGGAAACGTAGCGGAAAACTTAAAACCCAATGACCGTATCGTGTACGGCAACGTGTACGTGGACGGTTACGTGGTGTCGGTGGAAGAATTCCCCGCAAAAGACACGGTTGTATTGCCGGACGGTACTCTCATGGAGGTAGAGAAACCGGGGTATTCCGACATCTTGGTTAAGGTGAAGGTTTTGTACCAAGGAAACGACAACTTGATTATGCTCGGTAAATACCAAGTGAATATCGGAAAGAGCTTTGCCATGAAAACCAATCGCGTAGAGGTTCCGGGTATCGTGTACGACATCGAGGAACTGTAGGAGGTAGGTTATGTCTTTGGCAAAGGGGAGCGTTTTTTTAAGCTTTTTTGGTAAGCTCGGTTCTCATGCAAAACACAGTGCCGTGGTTTCCTTTTTTCAAAAATCGGGAGCCTTTGCAGAACACAGCATCATTTTAAGCACCCTTAAAAAATTGCCGGGTAAAGAAGATTTGGAAAAGGGTTTCATTCGCTCCGGAATCAACGGAAGAATACGAAGCCGGAACCAAGCCTTAGAATCCTTTCGTATACGAAACCAAAGCTTTTTGAAAACTTCGGCTTTTGCATCCTGGTTGGATACGGTGAAGTTTTTAGGCTTTCCTGTTTTGTATTTTGTCATCGATTATGTTCTGCGTAACTACGTCCAAATCGACATATTAAGCTCCTATTGGGACGAAGTCATCTTAATCACGGGATTTTGCTTCGGCTTTTTTCGCTTAATATTCCAATCGGAAGGAGCATACAACCGAACGACGCCTTTGGGAATCCCCGTCTTGCTGTTCATCATGTTCTATACCGCTCTCATGCTAATGAACAGCCCGGATACCGCCATCGGTATCGAAGGATTGCGAGCGGTGACCCAATACATGCTTTGGTATTTCGTCGCCCTATTTCTTATCGGTAAAGACCGTGATCTTAACCGTGTATACGATTGGTTTTTGATCATGGGATCCGCCTTTGCGCTGCACGGAATATACCAATTCGTCATGAACGTGCCGATGCCTGAGCATTGGGTGGATATGGCGGAAAAGGGAGTAAGAACGCGTTCTTTTTCCATCATCGGAAGCCCGAACATATTGGGAAGCGTGATGACTCTTTTAATTCCCATGTCGTTGGCATTGTTTTTCGAAGAAAAGAAAACTTTCAAAAAGCTTGTCTACTTAGGCATGACCGGCTTTATGGGGCTGTGTCTGATTTTTACCCAATCCCGCGGTGCTTGGATCGGATTCGGTGTTGCCATATTGGCCTTTTTCTTGATTTACGATCGAAGATACATCCTACCGGCGATCGCCGCCGGCTTGCTGGTGTTCATCATGGTTCCCCAAGTTTACGACCGCATTGTGTACATGCTGAGCGAGGAATACATTTTAAGCAGTATGACCGGGGGACGGTTGGTACGGTGGCAAACCGGAATGAACATGTTAAAGCAGAATTTATGGTTAGGTACCGGGATCGGTCGCTTCGGCGGAGCCGTAGCCATGAACCACAAGGATTTATTCCCCGATACCTTCTACATGGACAACTATTACCTGAAAACGGCGGTGGAAGGCGGCATATTCGCATTTTTGGCATTTGCCGCATTGATGATTTCCGTGCTTCGTTGGAGCTTCGGAGCTTTAACGGCTTGTAAAAGCCAAAGAAAAAAGACGATGATTGTCGGTATGTTGTCCGGACTAATCGGTATTGTTGTCCATAACTTTTTTGAAAATGTGTTTGAAGTTCCGGCGATGGTTACCTACTTCTGGATTGTAGCGGCCATGATTGTTTACGCAGGTTTCGGAAAGACAAAGGAAGAGGCTCCGAAAGGAAAAGAGAATGGATAACGTTTTCAAAAAGGAATATACCGTACGGTACTATGAAACGGATTTTGATAAAAGGCTAAGAACCGCCCAATGGCTGAACTTTTTTCAAGATGCAGCCATATGCCACGGAGAGGCGGTCGGCAGGGGATTGGACTTTCTGGACGCACACGACCTATTATGGGTATTGATGGAATGGGATATTACGATCCATCGATATCCTTTGTACAAAGAACAAATTACGGTAAGCACCATGCAGCATTCCTGCAACGGTCTTTACAGCAAGAGGCTTTACGATGTGCATGATGCCGAAGGCCGTTTGATTGCCAAAGCCGTAAGCGTATGGATGATGCTTCAAAAAAGCACCTTTAAAATCATCAAGGTACCGGAATACGTGATCACCGCTTACGGCGGAAAAATTGACCGAAAAAGCTACCTAAAAACCGAAAAGCTTTTGGAATCGCCGAAAGATGAGAACACGAGGGTATCGCCGCTTCAGGTTCGGGTAAGCGATTTGGACAGCAACAACCACGTAAATAACGAAAAATACTTGGAATGGAGCATAAGAGAGATTCCCTACGATGTTTACAAGCGGCATTCGATTACCGGTATTAAAATCAATTACTTGAAATCCGCTTTTTACGGAGATGAAATGCGTTTGGAAACCAATGTATCGAAGACGGACGACGATGTGCTCGTTCATCAGTCCGTTAAAAAGGACACGGACGAAACCGTTTGCTTAATTGAGCTTTGTATGAGGAAAAGAGAATAAAGAACAAGGCTTTGTTAATCGATATAAAATCCCGTTATTTTGTTTACATTAATTGAAAAGTCATGTATATTGTATGGTAAGATTTTTATAAATCCTAAATAACGTTGGAGGTACGCAGATATGAAAAGATATGTATGTTCTTTATGCGGGTATGTTTACGACCCCGAAGCAGGCGACCCTATGTCGGACGTTGAACCCGGCACAGCCTTTGAAGATCTTCCTGAGGATTGGGTATGCCCCGAATGCGGTGCAGACAAGAGTTACTTCGAAGAAGAAGAGTAATCCTTGAAAAAGGCGATTCGAATGTGTTTTCAATTGATATGATTTGAAAAGCGTCTTTTTCTAAAAACCTTTCATAAGGTATGTAGCATGCAATAGGGGCGAAGTGATCGCCCCCCTGTTTTATTTATCATAAAAAAATCTTTTGAATCTATAAATATAAATCTATGAATTAAGGAAAGGAAGTCAATGAATGACCACACCTATAGATAGAGATGACATTATAAAAATTATTCGTGAAAAAGATGTGCGGTTTATAAGGCTGCAGTTTACCGATATGTTCGGGATTCCGAAAAACGTGGCCATCACTTCGAATCAGTTGGAAAAAGCGTTAAACGGCAAATGCATGTTTGACGGCTCTTCCATCGAGGGTTTTGCACGAATCGAGGAATCGGACATGTACCTTCAACCCGATTTAAGTACCTTTATGGTTTTGCCTTGGAATTACCAAGGAGGCAGTGAAGCCCGATTGATTTGCAACGTGTTAAACCCGGATCACACTCCTTTTGAAGGAGATCCGCGATACGTACTGAAAAAGGTCATTGAAAAAGCGGAGCATATGGGCTACGACGCATGCAACATCGGTCCGGAATGCGAATTTTTCCTTTTCCAAACGGATGCCGACGGCATCCCTACAACCAAGACCCAGGACGATGCCGGTTATTTCGATTTGGGTCCCGTGGACTTAGGCGAAACCGCAAGAAGAGAGATGGTAATCAAGCTCCAAGAAATGGGCTTTGATATTGAAGCGTCTCACCATGAAGTGGCGCCGGGACAGCATGAAATCGATTTTCGATATTCCAATGCCCTCAAAGCGGCGGACGACATTATCATATTCAAAGCATTGGTCAAAACCATTGCCAAAAGACACGGTTTGTATGCCACCTTTATGCCGAAGCCTTTGTACGGTGTTCCCGGATCCGGAATGCACACCAACGTGTCCTTGTTCCGAAACGGGGAAAACGCCTTTTATTGTGCCGACGACCATATGCATTTAAGCAAAGAAGCCTATTATTTCATCGGGGGATTGTTAACGCATATGAAAGAAATCACCGCCTTAACGAACCCTCTTGTAAATTCCTATAAACGATTGGTGTCGGGCTACGAAGCTCCGGTCTATATCGCTTGGTCCGCTCACAACCGCAGTCCTTTGATTCGCATACCCACTGCGCTGCGGAACGAGACGCGGTTGGAGGTTCGAAATCCGGACCCTGCATGCAATCCGTATCTTGCCATCGCCGCCATTTTGGCTGCAGGCTTGGACGGAATTGAAAAGCAAATCGAACCCATGCAGCCCATCAATTGCAATATTTTCGAGCTGGGAGAAAAGCAGATTTGCGAGCTGGGAGTGGAAAAGCTTCCGTCCTCGTTAAAGGAAGCCATTGACGCCATGAAAGGAAGCAGCCTGGTACAAGAATTATTGGGAGATCAGCTGTTTGAAAAATACATCATGGCAAAAGAGCTGGAATGGAAGGACTACACCTGTAAGATCACCCAATGGGAGATTAACGCTTATTTAAGAAAGTATTAAATCCGACAACATCTTTTACGGAATAAATCCGACAGTGAACAAAAAGGAGGCGAAAAGGATTTCCGAAGGACTGAAATTGCGGATTTTTGGGAATCCTTCCTATTATGAATTTTGATATCGGAGATATTGTCGAATTGAAAAAAACCCACCCTTGCGGCGGAAAGACATGGAAAATCGTGCGGGTGGGCGCGGATATACGGCTGGTTTGCAACACATGCGGAAGCCATGTCATGATTCCTCGAACGAAGTTTGTGAAGCGGTTGAAGAAGGTTGTACAAAGCAATCCGGAAAACCGAGAGCAGGATAAGTAAAAGATGGACCGAATAAAATTGCTAAAAAGAATCCCTCCGGAGCAAATGAAAGGGTTTTTGGCCGATACGGTGCGTATACTGATCGGTTCCTTTTTGGTTGCCATGGCATTGAATATTTTCATTGTTCCTTCGAAAATCGCTCCGGGAGGGGTGACCGGCTTATCCACCATTTTGTTCCATGTCTTTGGAGGCATCGTACCCCTGGGCGTTATCATGATCGTATTGAACGTCCCTTTGTTTTTGGCCGCATTAAAGCTGGAAAGCAAAAGCTTTATGATCAAGACCTTGTTTGCAACGCTGGCATTGGCCGTAATAACGGACGTTACCGTTTCTTACGTGGAAAGGGTCATAGGGCCGTTGATGGAAGCGGAGTTTGACGCTTTATCGGACATGCCGGTAACCTGTTTGATCGGCGGCTTGGTTATGGGAATCGGATTGGGGCTGACGGTGAAATCCGGAGGAACGACGGGTGGAACGGATCTTGCCGCTGCGCTGATCAAAAGATATTATCCGAAAGTTTCTTTCGGGAAAATGCTTTTTTTAATTGACGGGTTTGTTGTGGTTTTGTCTATGATCGCTTTTAGCAGCATAAGGTTAGGGATGTATGCCATCATAACCTTGATTGCCCAAACCCAAGTTTTAGACGCCATGCAAGAAGGGGTGGATTTTTCAAAAGCCGTCTATGTGGTATCCGACCGCTACGAGGAAATATCCGAATTGGTGATGAAGGAGCTGGATCGTGGCGTAACGGCGCTACAAGGAACCGGTATGTACAGCGGCAAAGAGAAAAAGGTGTTATTCATTGTCGTATCCGGCAAAGAGGTTCCTCATGTTATCAATATTATCAAGCGGGTGGACATGAAAGCTTTTGTCATTATCAGCGATGCCAGAGAGATTTTGGGAGAAGGTTTCTCGAAATTGGATTGACCAAGGACTGCCTGTATAGTATACTTAGGAAGGTGTGAACATGCAGGTTTATCCGATATTTTATCCAAATATGTGATAGAAATTTTATAAAGGAGATTTAAAATATGGAGAAACAGCAACTATTGGAACTGAAAAAAACTGCTGTGAGAATAAGACGACATATTATTGATGCTGTTTATCACGCAGGCTCGGGACATCCGGGCGGTTCGTTGTCTTGTACCGATATTCTGACAGTACTCTATTTCAAACACATGAACGTTAATATAAATGATCCGAATGATCTTGATCGCGACAGATTCGTTATGTCGAAGGGTCACTGTGCACCCGCTCTGTATGCAACCTTGGCGGAAAAAGGATTCTTCTCCACAGAGGAGCTGAAAAACCTTCGTAAAATCGACAGCTTCCTGCAGGGGCATCCCAGTATGAAGGACGTACCGGGCGTGGATATGTCCACAGGGTCGTTAGGACAGGGAATTTCCGCTTCCGTGGGCATGGCTTTAGCCGGTAAATTGGATAAAAAGGATTATCGGGTTTATGTCATTATCGGAGACGGAGAATGCCAAGAAGGCCAGGTATGGGAAGCATTAATGGCGGCCGCTCATTACAAGCTGGACAATTTAACCGTTTTCTTGGACCATAACGGACTTCAAATAGACGGGAAAATTACGGAAGTTATGTCTCCGGAATGCTTGCCGTCGAAATTCAGAGCATTCAACTGGAATGTAATCGAAATTGACGGAAACGATTTGATAGCCATAGACGATGCCGTTGAAAAGGCGAAAGCAACGAAAGGAATGCCGACCATGGTGGTTGCCAACACCGTAAAAGGAAAAGGCGTATCCTTTATGGAAGGCGAGTACGGCTGGCACGGAAAAGCGCCGAACAAAGAAGAGCGAGACAAAGCGATTTCCGAATTGGATAAAGCCATGGAGCTTTTAGGAGGTGAATAATATGAGCAAGATCGCAACAAGGGAGGCATACGGAAAGGCTTTAGCCGAATTCGGCAAGGATCCCAATATCGTGGTATTGGATGCGGATTTATCCAAATCCACAAAAACCGATACCTTTCAAAAAGTATATCCCGAAAGATTTTTTAATATAGGGATTGCGGAAGCGAACATGATATCCATCGCCGCCGGAATGGCTACATGCGGAAAAACGGTATTTGCAAGCACCTTTGCCGTTTTTGCATCCATGAGAGCATGCGAACAGATTCGAAACTCCATTTGCTATCCTAAGCTGAATGTGAAAATCGGGGCGACTCATGCCGGTATATCCGTAGGGGAAGACGGTGCATCTCACCAAACCGTCGAGGATATGGCCATTATGAGGAGCTTGCCTAATATGACGATTATCTGCCCTTGTGACGGAATCGAAACCCGCGCAGCCGTTAAAGCGGCCATAGACATCAAGGGTCCGGTGTATTTACGACTGGGAAGATTGGCACTGCCTTTGGTTCACAAGGAAGAAGACTTTTCCTTCGAATTGGGAAAGGGCATTCAACTGAAAGACGGAGGCGACGTGACGATTATCGCCACGGGCTTGATGGTATATAAATCCTTGGAAGCGGCGGAAATGTTAAAAGCACAAGGAATCGATGCAAGGGTTATCGATATTCATACGATAAAACCCATTGACAAAGACATCATCGTTAAGGCGGCGAAGGAAACCGGAGCCATTGTAACGGCGGAAGAACATAACATTATCGGCGGACTAACCGGAGCCGTAGCCGAAGTGTTGGTACAAAATTATCCGGTGCCCTTAAAAGCGGTAGCCATTAACGACGTATTCGGAAAATCCGGAAAACCGGACGAACTGTTCCAAGAATACGGTTTGACACCGGAAAACATCGTAAAACAAGCCCAAGAAGTCATCAAGATGAAAAAATAGAAAAATTGATCATAGCAAAAGTTATCGATAAAAAGCGCCTTCAAAGGCGCTTTTTGGCATTTATCGGATCTTTTGAAAAAGCTTCTTTGTATTGCTCAAAACGGCTTCCGCTACGGTTTCCGAAGATACGTTCTTTAGCTCCGCTATTTTTTGCAGGACGAAAGGAATGTTCGAAGAATCGTTTCTTTTCCCTCGGTTCGGCTCCGGTGCCAAATAGGGGCAGTCCGTTTCCGTCATCAGGCGATCCAACGGAGCGTACTGCACAACGTCAATGATTTTTTTT
>JAAYHZ010000324.1 GCA_012744235.1 Clostridiaceae bacterium | reverse complement strand
TCAATTAAAAAAACAAATGTGGAAAAATTGATGGAAATGATATATGATACAGACAAGATTTAATCTTATCATAAGGGTGAACTCTCTCTTTTTATTTCCGAATGTATATTGACGCTATCAAGCTGTACAAAGAGTTTGACAAGTAGAATGACATTCAGTAAAATGAAAAGAACGAGAAAGAGAGTATGTAAATGAGGTGTTAGGATGCAAAAAATAAAGATGGTTACGCCGCTTGTGGAGATCGACGGAGACGAAATGACGCGTATATTATGGCAAATGATAAAAGACAAGCTGCTGTACCCTTATATCGATTTAAAGACCGAATACTACGATTTGGGATTAAAACATAGAGATGAAACGGACGATCAAGTGACGGTCGACGCGGCGTATGCCATTAAGAAATACGGCGTCGGCGTTAAATGTGCCACCATCACGCCGGATGCGTCTCGAATCAAAGAATACGGATTGAAAAAAATGTGGAAGAGCCCTAACGGCACGATTAGAGCGATTCTTGACGGTACCGTTTTTCGTGCTCCCATTTTAGTGAAGAATATAAAGCCGATGGTAAGCGGTTGGGAAGAGCCGATAATCATAGCAAGACATGCCTACGGAGATGTATATAAGGGAGTGGAATTTAAAGCAACCGGTAAAGGCAAAGCCGAAATGGTGTTTACGGACGAAAACGGCCAAGAAACCCGACAGACCATTCACGAATTTGATGAAGAGGGCGGAATCGTCTTATCCATGCATAATACCCATAAATCGATTCGAAGCTTTGCTAAGGCTTGCTTCGAATATGCTTTAGGAGAAAAAAGAGACCTTTGGTTTTCTACCAAGCAAACCATTTCCAAAACCTATGACCATACCTTTATGGACATCTTTAATGAGCTTTATGAAAGCGAGTACAAGGAAGCCTTTGAAAAAGCCGGTATCGAATATTTTTATACGTTAATCGACGATGCGGTTGCACGAATTATCCGTTCGAAAGGCGGTATGGTATGGGCTTGCAAGAACTATGACGGTGACGTCATGTCGGATATGGTAGCGACCGCCTTCGGAAGCTTGGCCATGATGACATCGGTACTTGTATCTCCCGAAGGCCATTACGAATACGAAGCCGCTCACGGTACCGTACAGCGTCATTATTACAGGCATTTGAAGGGTGAAAAAACATCCACCAACTCCATGGCCACTTTATTCGCTTGGACCGGTGCGCTCAGAAAGCGCGGAGAAAAGGACGGCTTAAAGGATTTATGCGAGTTTGCCGATAAGCTTGAAAAAGCCGCTATCAACACCATTGAAAATGGAACCATGACAAAAGACTTGGCTTTGTTGTGTGAAGAAGGCGATTTAAATGTTTTCAATTCCGAAGAATTTTTAGACGCCATTAAGAATGAGTTGGAAAAAATGTTATAATTAATAACGACATACGAATAATAAATTCAAATATAGAACAAGGAGAAGGATTATGGCAAAAGTTACATTAGACACAATCATTTCGGACGTATTGAAGATGGATAGAACCACAGCACCGATCTTCATCAAATATGGAATGCACTGTATCGGATGCCCCGTTGCATCCGCCGAAAGCATTAAAGAAGCTTCTGCTGTTCACGGAATTGATGCCGAGAAGTTAGTGGAAGAATTAAACAAACATCTTGATGCCAAAAATGCATAAATGGCTATCATAAACAAGCGGCGCAGTCTTCACAAGCTGCGCTTTTGTTTTTATCTAAGAAGTGAAAATCCGTATGGAATGAAGCGTAAAAAGGAGTGGCATATGGAGAATCTGAAACTTGTATTGCCTACCCTTGATATGGAGAAAGAAGCGCTTTCTTACAGGCAAGAGTACATTGATTACGGAGAAACCTATATACACGGCAGCGCCGGCTTGATGAAGGAGGAAGATTACAAGCTTTGGGTGGAGAAGATCACGTATGCGCGAACGGAGAAGATGCCGGAGGGGCTTGTCAACGCTTCCACCTATTTTGCCGTCGTAGGAGACCGGATTGTGGGCACCATTCAGATCCGATACAGGCTGAATGAATTTCTTCTAAACTACGGTGGCCACATAGGCTACGGCGTCCGTCCGTCGGAACGGCGCAAAGGATATGCAACCGAGATGCTTTCACAAGCTCTTGAAATATGTCGAAATCTCGGTTTGGAATGCGTTCTTATTACCTGCGACAAAGACAATATCGGTTCGGCACGGACCGTTATGAAAAACGGCGGTATTCTTGAAAACGAAATCCCTCGAGAAGACGGCGGGATAACCCAACGATATTGGATTACGCTAAAGTAGAAAAATGAATTTACATAAACAAAAGAGCCCGGTCATTTGTATTCGGGCTCTTTGCGTATGTTGAAAATTTTTAAGTTCAGTCGAAAAAAGGTCTTGATCGGTCGATGACGGATCCTACATCGAATAAGTCGGCCAGCATTTCCGGATTGTTGAACATGCGCACGCCGTCAATGTTTTGTCTGTCCATGATCAAAGCCTTTTCGGTAATGACATGGTAAGGATATCCGCCTACGCCGCAAATCGCTTCGTATCCTTGGGAAGTCAAGTATTCGTATTTATCCGATCCCGGCTTAACTTGGTAGCCGAAAGGCGTGATATAGATGTTTGTGGGTCCCGTAATCGGTTCCACCTCACGCTTCCAGCGTTCCGTGTCGTGTTCCAGTATGACAAGTTCGAATTCCCCGTCGGAAAAGTCGTCATTATGAGAATAACTGTGATTTGCAAACCGCCAGCCGGAGGATTTTAAGGCGTCGGCCACGCGCTTTGCTTCTTCGTGTACGGATGCGTAATTCGCCGCATCGGTTAAGTTGGTACGGTAACCCAATACGCCCTCGTATCCGGTTAAAGCGATGATCCCTTTGGCGCCGAGATAAGAAAAGTCCGGGTGTTTTTCAACGAACGCATCCACGATAGGCATGACATCTCCGTCGTATGTGATAATTTCGGATCCGTCCGGAGTCGTGACCGCCGTTGCGATCTTTCCTTGATCGTCCACAACGAGACGGCTTGCAAATCCGTCTCCCTTCATGTACTCATAATAGGAGACGTCGTCAATGGAAAGCACCAAAGGTTTTTTCCCCTTCGGCAGGTACAAATCTTTTTTCTTAACAAGGGTGTGGTCGTTGTCACGGTAGGTTTCGAAAAGATCGTTAATATCGACTAATATATAATTTCTTTCATACAGTTGATTCAGTATTTTTACAAACTCATCGACGGTTACCATGTAGTCGTTGTAGCCTTGGGTTTTGTAATCGCCGTCAAATGCCAATTCCGGATAGACGATCAAGCTGTGGAAGAACACATGATAAATCGGCCCTTGGTAAAGATTCATTTCCGCCAATCGGTCTCGGCAGTAGTTTATTTTCTGCAAAAGCTCCGCATTGTCGGGATAATGAGTTTTGGCATTGTTCAGTATGGTTAAGGCATCTTGGTACCTTTTGCCGTCAATCAGCAATTGCGCTTTTTCCAAAGAATCCTTTAGTATGGCGGCATGGCATTCTTCGATTCTTTTCTGTGCGTCGGTATAGAATTGAATATCGCTTTCGGGAACGTTTTGAAAATAGGAGATGGCTTCGGCGTATTCGCCTCTTGCCATGCTGTTCACTCCTTTTTGGTAGTCGGAGCGAGTACGGTTCAGGTCTTCTACCGTGTTGATATAGGAGGCGAGTTTATCTTGAAACAATTCAAACAATTGCGCGTTTCTTAAGAAATTGATGGTCGGTTGGTAATCGCTCTGTAAACCGATAAAGGACTTGTAGTGATTTTCAATCGACTCTTCCAGAAGCTTTTTTATTTGCTCTTCAAAAACGGTTATTCCTTTTACTCTTTTGGCGATGCTGTCGTTTACCGTTTCTCCGTAAAGAGATTGGCATAGCAAGTTGTATTCATCCGCTACCTTCCGAGTCATATCGGATATATAGCGGTCGTATTTGCCGTCCGTATTGTCTTTAATAACAGAATTTAAAAGATCATAGGCTTTTTGATAATTCCCGTTTTTGATGGATTCGTCAAAGTTTTCGACCCTTGCTTGGATGTTTGCCATGATCTGCTGCTGTTTTCTTTCCGATTCACCGGCTTGAAATAGTTTTATAGAAACGGATGCCACAAAATAGATTAATAATGCGGCGGCCAATATAAATCCTATGTTCAAGTATAAATACTTTAGATATGATTGCTTCTTCTTTTTATCTTGCACGGCATAACCGCCCTTTCCTTGATATGATACCCTCTATTATACCACAGGGTCGAATTTTCGTAAAATCCGAAACAAAGTCGGACTTCTTTGTACGGATTTATTCGGATTTATTTGATCAGATCGAAATCGTCAAAGTCTCCGTCTCCGTCAATTTCCAGTTCGACCAATTGGGGCAACCGGTAGACGAGGTACAAGATATCTTCGCGGTTTACGGGAACATTTACCAAGGAAAGCCTTTTTAATTGCGTGCATCCGATAAGAGGAGTTATGTCCTTGATTTGATTACCGTCCAGGATTAAGGTTTCCAAGGAGGTTAAGGCCTCAAAGCCGTCCAAATCGGTTATGAGGTTATAGGCCAAATTTAAGGTTTCCAGTCTTTTCATAAAGGACAGCACATTAACGTACACGGTATTGTAATTGATATTTACGTAGTAATTAATAAAGCGTACTTTGTTCCATGAAAGGTCAAGATGCTTGATTCCCGTGGTATACATCAATGAATCAATAATCATGATCTCGTTATGGGGAAGACTTAAGGTATTCATATTTTTAAAATATTGTATACCGTCCAAATCGCGAATTTTCCCGCCTTCGGATCCGTCATGGGATATGGCTTCGACTCCTAATGCCCATATGGCCGTCATCTCGGCTTTACCCGCAACTTTTTTCACCGTATCAAAAAGGACGGAATCCGGAAAATACAATTCTCCGTCCGTTATCTGATAAATTTGAAGCATGGTTCCGGTCGATACCGGTTGTCCCGGCTCGTAACCTACATACATGAATTCTCCCGGTAGTCCTTCGTAGGTATGGATACGTATGATACTGTATCTGCGATAACCGTTATAATGTAAAATGTTTTTAACCTCTTCCTCGTCATTTGTCGTTAAGTTAGGTAAAAAGGCCGCAGTATTCACTTTTAATACAACGGATTCATCGGAGTTTAAAACCGGTTCTCCGGGAGCGGGAGTCTGCTCTAATACCTTGTTACCGGGGTTATCCTGCAGATAAATATAATCCAATTTATAGGCAATGTTGAATTCTTTTAAAACATCTTCGGCATCGGCGAATTGTAAGCCCGTAACGTCCGGCATATACACTTCCTTGTTATTATATATCTCTACCGTAAAATCTTCCTTTACGGGATGGTTTCCGGTAGCGGGATTTTGCATCGATATAATATTGGGCTTGTAAGCCGCATTATAGGACTCCTTGGCGATATAGTTAAGACCGTATCTTTCTAAAGTGCTTACCGCTTCTTCAATCGGCCGCCCCGTTACATTCGGAACATAAACGGCATGATTGACGGTAAGCTTCACCGGAAAATCGCTTTTTTTAAGAACGGTTCCTGCAGGAATTTCTTGTAATAGGATTTCTCCGGGGGAATCGTCCGTCGAAAAGACCAAGTTTGTTTCATAGGGAATACGGGCTTTGTTCAGTATTTCCGCCGCCTTATCTATATTCAAGCCCGCAACATCCGGCATTTTCACGGGTTTTGGGAAAAGAATAAGGACCGATACAACAAAAAGGATGGATGCCGCAAGGATACCGACCTTTTTCGCTTTTTTCGGTATTCGTTCCCAAAAGGAGACTTTGAATTGAGAAAGAGGCTCGTAAGCAAAATTCTTTTCGGTATACTCCATGATAAGATAAGCGGTTTTGTTTTCTTCGAAAACCTGGTAAGCGGACTCCATATTGGATAATCCCGCTTGCTTCGTCAGCAGCACGCCTTCTTCTAAGAATATCTTTCGTTTTTGAGCGTACAATTCCTGACGATTTTCTTTTACGGTTACTTCCGACGTGTATTTGGAATCGCGGAGCGCTTCATTTTCAGGAAAGTATTCGACGATCAGAATTTTTTGCAAGAACGCATAATCGTACCCTAAATAGGTGATGTAATTGCGCCCTTTTTTAAGAACCTTTCCGACGATAAATCTACCTTTCAGGATTTTATCTTCTTTTAATGAAAACGGAAGCTCTCCCGATCCGTTTATATATCCGCAGTGAGGACAGACATGATCATAACCTTTGTTTTCCATGCAACCGAAACACATAAAATCCGTCATAGTGCCCCCCGAAAACAGTTGTACCTTTAAGGCTATTATATCATATTCTATCGTTCTTCGGGCTTTTCCTTGCGGCCGGGATAGGAAGTCATTAAAAGATGAATAAACGTAATTACGTAAAATCATATTGACAACAACGAGGATGGCTTAGTATTGAATTGCGGAAATACGTAGTAACATAAAAAGGAGGCCGTTATGGAATACGATTGCAGAAAGGAAATCGAAAGACTTCGAAAAGAAATCGAGGATTTGAAGGAGCGATTCGGCCGAATGGAGCGCATCTCATCGAAGGAACCGCTAAAAAAGCCTCATATTATGAGAAACGAGCAATCGAACCCGGAGTCGAACCGTATTATGGATTCTCTGTTGGAGATCAGTGAAAAAGAAAACCGTACGGGAAGCGTAACGTGCATGGGGGTTTTCCGGTCGAGCGGAAGGCAATCTCAATGGATTACGGAAAGCCGAAATACGGACGATTTGTTGGCTTTGATTGAAATCAAGTTGGCATCGGCGGTACTGCAGTGCATCGGCAACAGCGACCGCTTGAACTTGCTTCTTACGCTCTTGCGTACGCCTATGACCGTCGCTTCTTTGGTTGAAAAGTGCGGATTCAATACCACAGGACAAGCGTATCATCATCTCAAGCCGTTAATCGCGGCGGATTTGGTTTATGAGGTTGAACAAGGAGAAAGAGGCGTTTACGCCGTAAGACCTCATCGGGTGCAAGGTATCATCATGTTATTAGCCGGTATAGCGGATTTGACGGATCCGAGATACTCCCGGGGAAATTGGATATCGGATGAAAGAGAAGATAAATAAATTTTACCGAAATGACGATACGACAAACTTGTTAAAAAACGAATAAAATCTTATGATATAATGATTATGCGTTTTATCAATTCGCAACACAAAAAGAAACCACCACAATGTGAATGTGGCGGGTGTTGTAAACTAAAATATA
>JAAYHZ010000323.1 GCA_012744235.1 Clostridiaceae bacterium | reverse complement strand
GAACACGGCTACGCAAAAGAACTCGATCTTCAAAAGCTGAAGGAACGATTCGAGTTCTGCACCGGATGCAATTACGACGACTTTATATCCATTAAATACTTGGACGAAGTGCCGGGCGTGGAAAAAGACAATCCGAGAGAATGCAACCCCTCCAAGTACCTGATGTGGCAAGACATCTTAACGGGACTCATCGACTACCATATCAAGGGTCTTCCCTTACAGGAGCATTATGAAAAAATGACTGCGGTATTGGATGCCGCAAGGAGCCGCAACGGCGAATACAACCACATTTTCGAGCTTCTGTACGATGTCAGCAACGTTTTGGCCATCAAAGCCGAAGCGGGAGTCCGTATCACAAAAGCATACAGGGAAGGCGACTAGGAAACCTTGAGAAAATATGCCGAAGAGCTGCTGCCGGAATTGAAGAAACGGGTCATCGTTTTACGCAAAACGCATAAAAAGGTTTGGTTCGCTAACAACAAGCCTCTCGGTTGGGATGTTTTGGACATGCGCTACGGATCTCTTTTGGTACGTATCGAAAGCGCCATCGAGCAAATCGGCGATTATTTAAACGGTACGTTGGACCGTTTGGAAGAGCTGGAGCAAGAAAGATTGCCTTTCAAGCCCACGGAAGGCTTGATCTCCTATGCCAACTTCTATGATGCCGTCGTTTCGCCCAGCCGAATTGCACCGAGAGCATAAAAAGGAAGGGCGATCAGGATGAATGATCAAGACACGATTGCCGTTCAAAAGGAAATAACCGAGCTAATCACGAATATGGGAGGATCCTTTACGGGATTCTCCTATGTTCGGGACCTTTTGCCGGAATACTTAAAGCCTTATCCTTATGCTATCACCTTCGGTATAAAGCTGTCCGATGCCATCATCGATGAAATCGACTTGGAAAAACCGACCCACAACTATTTCAACCATTATCGATCCGTCAATTTTCTTATCGATCAAATCAATCTGCAAATATTGCTGACACTGCAAAAGCGAGGATACAACGCCTACACCATCGCGGCTTCCCAAAGCATACCGGATTCCGAAATACCCTTCAGCGGTATCTTCCCCCACAAGACCGGAGCGGTAGCTTCCGGATTGGGATGGATCGGAAAAAACGGTTTGTTTATTCATAAGGATTTCGGTCCCCGCGTGCGTTTAGGCACCGTTTTGACGGATATGAAGCTTCAAACGGGAAACCCGATGAGGGAAAGCCTTTGCGGATCCTGCACAAAGTGCGTGGACGCATGCCCTGCAAAAGCCTTGAAAGGGACCTTGTGGGAATACGGAATGGAAAGAGAAAAGCTTTTGGATCCCCAAGCTTGCTCCGTCTACATGAACAAACACTTCAAGCATATCGGCCGAGGGTCTGTTTGCGGTATCTGCATCAAGGTCTGTCCCTATAAATAGGGCAAATACCGGGACAAAGGTAAGGAAATGTTGTATAATAAAAGAGAAAATCCCAATCTTTCAATAGAAGGAGGTCTCAACATGAGCATTACGAAAGAACGATTCGGCGTAGGTATTGTAGGTGCAGGATGGGTTTCGGGAGAGCATATTAAAGCGTACATAAGCAACCCGTATACGGATGTCATAGGCATTTACAGCCGCACGGCTCAAAAGGCCCAAGAAAAATTAGCGGAATGCGGTATATCCGGGAAAATATATTCCTCTTACGACGAGATGCTACAGGATCCCGCTATCGATATCATTTCCATTTGCACGCCCCCTGACGTTCATTGCGAACAGGTGGTCAAAGGTGCGGAAGCGGGAAAACATCTGGTGGTGGAAAAGCCTCTGGCGATGACCTACGAGGATGTTTTAAAGATGAAAAATGCCGTTGAAAAGGCCGGCGTTTCCACCGTCGTCAGCTTCGTTCTTCGGTGGAATCCCATGTTTGTAACCACGAAAAAACTATTGGAAGACGATACCGTAGGCAAGATTATGTATATGGAAACGGATTATTGGCATTGGATCGGCCCCCATTATGTGCAATACCGATGGTCCAAAACAAAGCAAAGCGGCGGGGACAGCCTGTTGTCCGCCGGATGCCATGCGGTTGATGCCTTGCGCTGGTTCTGCGGAGAAGTCACGGAAGTCTTCGGTTATTCCGCACCCGGATTCGACGGATCGGATTACGAATTTGATCCTAATGTAGTTGCCGTGCTGAAGTTTCAAAACGGAGCCATCGGGAAAGTGTCCTCCTTGTTAGAATGCAAAACCCCCTACATCTTCAATTTGCATATCGTCGGGCAAAAGGGAACCGTATTAAACAACAAGGTCTATTCACATAAATTCCCGGGCCAAAAAGGATATTTCGAGTATCCCGTGATACTGCCGGATTCCGGAGACGTTACTCACCATCCTTTTGCGGAAGAAATTAATCACTTCGTAGACTGCATTTTGAAGGGCGAACAGCCCATCGCCAATTTATCCGATGCGGCGAAAACCATGGAAGTTTGCTTCGCCATAGCAAAATCCATCGAAACGGGCAAACCGGTTCGATTGCCTTTGGAAGGTTAAAAAATAAAGACGGAGCCGGTTACAAACTCCTTGTAATCGGCTTTTTTACTATTTCATAGTAAGGAGATTACGAAATCTATGCATTTTGTCAATGCCAAAGGAATTTTATCTCCTCAAAACGGTATGAATATCTACCGTGGCTGCACCCACGGCTGCATCTATTGCGACAGCCGAAGCCTATGCTACCAAATGAAGCATGATTTCGAAGACATCGAAGTCAAGCAAAACGCTCCCGGGTTGTTGGAAAAAGCCTTGAGCAAAAAAAGAAAGCGCTGCATGATCAAAACCGGTGCCATGTGCGACCCCTACATGCACTGCGAAGAGGAGTTAAAGCTTACACGAAAGTGTTTGGAAATCATTGATCGCTACGGCTTCGGTCTTTCCATCCAAACCAAATCCGATCGAATCTTAAGAGATTTGGACCTTTTGATAAGCATCCAAAAACAAGCCAAGTGTGTAGTGGAGATGACTCTGACAACGGCAGACCCTCATTTGTGTGAAATCCTCGAACCGAACGTATGCAACACCCAAAAAAGAGTCGAAACGTTAAAAATCATGCGGGAAAACGGGATCGACACCGTGGTGTGGCTTTCTCCGATTTTGCCCTTTATAAATGATACCGAAGAAAATCTGATAAAATTATTGGATTACTGCTTCGACGTTGGAGTAAAAGGAATATTGAATTTCGGTATGGGGCTTACGTTAAGAGAAGGCAATCGTGAGTATTTTTACCAAGCGTTAGACCTTCGGTTTCCCGGGTTAAAGCAAAAATACATACGAAAATTCGGTACATCTTACGTCTGCTTAAGCGACAACCACCCTTCGTTAATGAAAATATTCCATGAAAAATGCGAAGCTCACGGCGTGATGCACGATGTCGATCAAATTTTTCGTTTTTTAAGCGAATTTCCCGAGCCCTCCTTTACCCAATTGCCTCTATTCTGAAAAATCGCTATACACGATAAATCGTTTCTTTTCCGATTGTCGGCCCTTCGATCCGCAGCTTGTCACCTTCGAAATATATTTTGTCAAAGAACACCTGCCTGTCCCCGCCGGGCTTATTGCAATCGGTGTGTACATGGTATGCACATACCAAGCTTTCTCCGATTCGAAAAACGCTGTTGTGTCCCGGTCCGGACACCCCTTCCCTGTACTTTAGAATGGGATTGTCCTCGCTTTTTACAAACGGGCCTAAAGGCCGATCCGAAACGGCATAGCAGATACAGTATTCCTTGGTAGCATAGCAATTGGCCGAATACATGAGGTAATACCGGTTGTTTCTTTTTAATACGAAAGGGCCTTCGTTCCACAGCCAATCCGGTCCGGAAAGCGTTTCCCACGGTTTTTCAGGCTTTGTCAAAAGAATCGGTTCGGATACGATACGGTCCAAATCATCGTTTAATAAGGCCGCATAAATCCGGCTTTCGTGCCTGTTATCCGTAATATTCTCCGAGCAGTCCTTGGAGAAATACAAATAATTCTTACCGTCATCGTCCATAAAAACATGTCCGTCGATAGCGGCATATCCGAAATCCGCAATGGGTTCGTTTCGAAGGTCCGAAAAAGGACCTAACGGAGATTCGGAGACGGCAACACCGATGCATAAACGGTCGTCCCGCTTTCGGCGGGCGGTATAGTGCATGATGTATCGACCCTTATGGAAAAGAACCTCGGGAGCCCAAAAATCTTTGTAGCCGAATGAGTTTTCCGTTCTTTCGTAGCATTCCGGATGCTCCATCCAATTTTTTAGGTCGACGGAGCTCCACACCTTGAATCCGATTTTTGACGAGGTGGCGTATAAGTAGAAGGTTCCGTTATCGTACAAAACGAAAGGATCTCCGATATGAACAATCCCGACGGGATTGGATAAAACGTATTCTCTTCGGGGTCTAGGCATAATTTTTCCCTTTGAAAAATTACTGCGGGAAAATCCCGCAGTTATCAGCAATCATTTTTAATATTTGTCTTTCGGCAGTAAGGAAGCCGAATCTTCGTCAATATATAGGGTAAAATCGGGGTGTTCCTTCATGATGGTAGCCGGTATTCGATTGGTGGTATCGTTCTCAAGAGTTGCTTTCACGGCTTTCGCTTTTACCTCATAAGGAACGCAGGAGATGATGACCTTGCTTTGCATGATTTGGTATACGGACATGGATATGGCTTGCTTCGGCACATCGTCCGTGGTCGGGAACCAGCCTTCTCTTACCTGTTGCTTTTTGCAATCGTCGTCCAAGGTGACTACGATATAGGCTTCTTTCGTATCAAAATCCGCCGGAGGATCGTTGAAGGCAATATGGGCGTTCTCTCCGATTCCGATTAAAGCCACGTCGATTGGCGCTTGTCGTATGGCATCGGTCAGCTCTTGAATATTTTTTTGAACGTCTCCCTCCCCGTTCACAAACCATGCTTTTTTCAAAGGAACCTGCTGTACAAAGCGCTCTTTCAAGTATTTACGAAAGCTTGCAGGATGGCTTTCGGAAAGGTTCACATACTCGTCCAAGTGGAACATTTCCACCTTGCTCCAATCTACATCCTGTTTCACCAATTCTTTGAGGGTGTCAAACTGGGATGCTCCCGTAGACAAAACGATTCTTGCACTGCCTTTCTCGCTAATGGCTTTATTCAATAACTCCGCCGTATGCTTCGCCGCTTTTTTACCTAATTCTTGCGGATTTTTGGAAATAACGATATTCATCCGATTTGCTCCTTTCTCTTTTCTTCGTATAAAACCGTTTTCGGTGCCGCTTTTGCTTATGCACCATTTTATCATATTCTTTTCCGGTCATGGCGGCTTTTTACGTTAAATTTCTTTACTTGACCAAAGCCATTGCTTGCTATATTCTAAGAATATAAATATACGGGGGGATACGATCATGAGACTAGGCACATCCACTAATTTTTTCACCGTTAATGAACATGGTTATATACCGTATGCGGAATCCGTCCGAAGATGTGTAG
>JAAYHZ010000322.1 GCA_012744235.1 Clostridiaceae bacterium | reverse complement strand
GATATATGATACAGACAAGATTTAATCTTATCATAAGGGTGAACTCTCTCTTTTTATTTCCGAATGTATATTGACGCTATCTTGTTAATTATTTTTACTTGATGAATTCGTCTTTCTTATGGTAATAAATATATGCCGATAAAGAAAATGCTCTATAATTGCTCGCTTCAGGTGATGAATGGGTGTTTTTATCGTTAATAGTCGGTCTCCTGCGTGTTCTCCGCAATTCTGTAGCCCACGCCAACCTCTGTGAAAATGTACTGAGGGTTCGTCGGATCTTTTTCAATCTTTCTGCGGATACTGGCCATATGAACACGTAAAATTTTATTATCCATAGGGGCGGAGGGGCCCCAAAGCTCCCGCAATATCGATTTATATGTAAGCACACGCCCCGGATGTTTGCCCAGTAACGCTACGATTCTAAATTCGTTCGGAGTCAGATGAACATCTTTCCCGCGCACACACACTCTTAACTTTTTATAGTCAATTTCCAGCTCCCCGACATGATAACAACCGTCTATTCCGATTTCTTTGTTCTCTGCTGCGATGAGTGAATGCCTCAATGCCGTTCGTATACGGGCAAGCAATTCGATCGAACCAAAGGGCTTCGTTATATAATCATCCGCCCCGGAGTCCAAGGCGAGCGCCTTGTTTTCTTCCGAGCTTCGCGCAGAAATCACGATGATGGGGGTCAATGTCCATTTTCGGACGCTTGTTATGATATCACTCCCATCCATATCCGGAAGTCCAAGATCCAGCAAAATACAATCGGGACAGTGAGAAGTAATCATATGGAGTGCTAATTTTCCATCGGTTGCCGTAACGGTTTCATATCCGGCCGCTTCAACGGTTGTTTTCAGATAATTCAGAATACCCGGATCGTCCTCAATAATCAAAATCTTCTGAAGAATCTTATTCGACATACATATTCTCCTTACACGGTAATGAGAAAACAAATGCGGCACCGCCATGACGGCTCTTCCCGGCAGACAATTGTCCTTCATGTGCTTCGATGATGGATCGGCACACGGACAGCCCTATTCCCATGCTACGCCGATCATCGCTTCTGCTGCGTTTGGACAGATATGTTCCGTCAAGAATCTGAGGTAATAATGACGTCGGAATACCGCATCCGTCATCTTCAACAGAGATAAAAACCTTGCCATTCTCTTTCTTGAGGTGAATCCAAATTTTTGAAGCACCTTCCGCATGGGCATTCACATTGTCGAACAAATTAATCAAAACCTGTTCGATTAACATTGCCTCCATCGGAACAAGAATAATATCTTTAAGTGTGTCGGATTCCACAGGCAAAGAATCCGGGAACCGATGATATTTCATAATTGCACTGCCTATAATCTCTTCCAATACTTCATCCTCTTTTTTTATCATACCGTGATCGCTGACACGGGTGACAGACAATAGATTTTCGGTTACACGGACAAGCCATTCCGCATCTTTACGGATACCTTCCGCAAGACGGATCAGATCGTCAGCAGATAATTCTTGCTCTTGTATTGTTGAACTTGCTCCGATAATGGCAGTCAAAGGTGTGCGCAAATCATGAGCAATTGCACGCAATAAATTGGAGTACATTTTTTCTCGTTCAATGTCAAACCGAAGCCGTTCCTGCTGTTTGATCTGTGTAGTCAGTGTACTAATCAAGATCGATACAATCAGCATGACCGAAAAAGTCAGAGGATATCCTGTATAGTCGATACTGAATGCCCAAAACGGATAGGTGAAAATATAGTTCACGCAAAATGTACCTATGAGAGCAGCAAATATTCCCCAAACATACCCGTCTGTCCAACGGGCCACAATGACCACAGCCATAATAAAAACAGCCATAGCAAAGGGGTTGTTATCGTCATTGATGAAAGACAAAAGTATCGTAAGTCCGAGTGTTGCGCCAAGCGTTAACACAAGGATAAGTGCATTTTTTACTATTTGATTTTTTTGAAGAAATGCTCTTAATCGATCCGTAATGCTCACCTCCGAATGGATACAGGTATTATATCATGGTATTGCGTATCTCGTAACGGATCATTCTGTTCACCGCATATTCTTTCCGGAAAATTAGCGGCAAAATGTAGTATAATGTGAAAGGTTCTGAGTCAACTGTGGGAAATAAAAGCGTTTCCCCGGCAGTTATTTCTTGGCTTGGAACAAACCAATACAACGATGCAAAACTAAAAGGGAAAAGAGAAAGGAAGGAAAGAAAATGTCTCTCACTTGGATCATCACTGTACTGT
>JAAYHZ010000321.1 GCA_012744235.1 Clostridiaceae bacterium | reverse complement strand
TGCCAATGAAGAAGATTGCCAAAAATCCTTGGGCATTTCTATCGCCGCCGACGTGGAAAGCGGAGAATTGGATATTGAAAAATACAAAGAATTGACGAACAAGGTTTTGGCACAATATCCGAATATGAAGATGATTGCCATCACGTTAAGAGAAAGCAAGAGTGCGGATCACAACGGATGGTCGGCGTGCTTAAACGACAGAGAAAACTTCTACCTCAGCAAAAAGTATGATATTACGGATATCGTGGACCGTGTAGGCGGAGGCGATTCCTTCGCAGGCGGCTAGATATACGGCTTGAATCATTACGAAAGCAAGCAAGACGCTTTGGAATTTGCCGTTGCCGCAAGCTGCTTGAAGCATTCCATCAGCGGAGATCCTAACCGAGTAACGGTAGACGAAGTAACAAAACTGATGGGCGGAGACGCTTCGGGAAGAGTACAAAGATAATTCGTTGAACGTATGAAAGGGAAGGATTTTTTAGTCCTTCCCTTTGTTGTACTTGGGGAAATGTATAAAAAAGAGGAATAAACGATAGAAAGCGTTTTAAAGGGATGATATGAAAAAGAAAGAGGATTTTACGATTCTGGTAACGGAGCAAAACAATCCGAATACGACGGATATCGATACTTGCTCTACCTTGGATTTGGTAAGAAAGATTAATAACGAGGATAAGAAGGTGGCGGAGGCCGTGGAAAAAGTGTTGGATTCCATAGCCTTGGCTATTGACAAAGGAGCGGAGCGTTTGGCAAAAGGGGGAAGACTGCTCTACTTCGGTGCCGGAACCAGCGGAAGGCTAGGCGTAATCGATGCAAGCGAATGTCCTCCCACTTACGGTACGGCTCCGGATACGGTACAAGGGATCATTGCCGGAGGTAAAAACGCCGTATTTAACGCTGCGGAAGGAAACGAGGATTCCGAACAAGAGGGCTATCATGCCGTGAAAAACCTTTTGGTTACCGACAAAGACGTTGTGGTTGGAATCGCCGCCAGCGGAAGAACTCCTTATGTATTAGGAGCGCTAAAAGCCGGCAATGAAGCGGGAGCATTAACCGTCGGCATATGCAACAATCCGAATGTTCCCATAATGGAGATCGCTCAAATTACCATTGCACCGATAACCGGTCCGGAAGTCATACAAGGATCCACACGAATGAAAGCCGGTACGGCACAAAAAATGGTGCTGAACATGTTATCTACCGGGATCATGATTAAGCTGGGTAAGGTGTATAAAAATCTAATGGTAGATATGGTAGCTACCAATGAGAAGCTGACAGATCGTGCGAAAAGAATCGTCATGGCCGCAACCGATTGTGACGAAGAAACCGCATCGCGTTTACTTGAAAAGAGCGGCTACAACGTCAAAATCGCCGTGACGGCCATCTTGACCGGCAAAAGCGCGGATGATGCGAAAACGCTTTTGAAAAAAAACGGCGGCTATGTTTCCAAAGCGATCAATGAAATGAGGTGAACGGATTGAAATGTGTCATCGGTATTGACGGAGGCGGGACGAAGACGCTGCTTCGAATAACCGATTTGGAAGGCCGAGTGCTAACGGAGCAGACGGGCGGATTGTCCAACATATGCGCATCGGATAGAAAAACCGTTGAGGACAACTTAAGGGATTTATTGAATCGTTCTTTAAAAGAACTTCCTTCGAACCGGGAGATTGCCGCCGTTTGTATCGGATCCGCCGGTGTGGTTGCGAAAGAGAACGTGTTGTTTTTTAAAGAATTTTTAAAAGAAATGACCGAATGCGGCAACGTTATCGTTTATACGGATGCGTATGTCGCTTTGTTTGCGAATTTGGAAAGCAAGCCCGGAG
>JAAYHZ010000320.1 GCA_012744235.1 Clostridiaceae bacterium | reverse complement strand
TTGATGGAAATGATATATGATACAGACAAGATTTAATCTTATCATAAGGGTGAACTCTCTCTTTTTATTTCCGAATGTATATTGACGCTATCGAAACCAAAGGAACGGATTGACAAAAATCATTCACCTTGATATAATTGCAACGATTCTAAAAGGGAGTAGCTGTGGGAAACCAAGATAAGATCAACATACCGGAGCAATCTTGGTCTTATCAACTTTAATGGTATCATTAATTAAAGGTAGCGAGACTTTTAGATTATCGGCGTTTACCCGGTAATCTGAAGGTCTTTTTTAATTCGAAACGGATAATGTGAGGAATTTTTTTATGATTCAAGATATGGTACGGGCATTTTTACTCATATTCATTGCCGAAATGGGGGACAAGACCCAAATTCTGGCCTTGGCATTTGCTACGCGATATCCGGTGAGAAAGGTATTGATCGGGATAGGATTGGGAGCGTTTTTGAACCACGGCTTGGCGGTTGTTCTGGGAAGCTATCTGTCCCAATGGATTCCTGTCAACACTATACAGATGATTGCCGGAGCCGCATTTGTGGGAATTGCACTTTGGACGATAAAGCCCGATAACGAGGAAGAAGAGGAAGAGCTGAAAATACAATTCGGACCGACGGTTACCGTTGCCGTGGCTTTCTTCTTAGGCGAACTGGGCGATAAGACCCAATTAACGGCGATCACGCTGGCGGCGGATGCCGCATATCCGGTCATGATCTTGGCGGGAACGGTATCGGGGATGATCGCCACCGGCGCCTTGGGAATATTTGTGGGTAAAAAGTTAGGCGATAAGATTCCGGAGCTCGGTATCCGATTACTGGCGGCTGCCATTTTTATGTTTTTCGGACTTCAGAAGCTCTGCCAAACGGTCCCGGGTCGTTTTTTAAATGGGTACATTGTAATACCGGTCTTGAGTGTTTTGGCCGTAACAACATTCCTGATGGTTCGTACCTTAATCCGAAGAAATCGGGAAGGAATTCGGTCGGATCTTGCTGTCAAATCGAAGCGGCTCCGCGATTATTATTTGCATATGAAAGAGGATTTGGACAATATTTGCCTAGGCCGGGCATATTGTCAAACGTGCCAAGGAAACAAGTGCGCCGTCGGGCGGTCGAAAGAGATTGTACAAGCGGCGTTAAACGATCGGAAATGGGATGAAGAATTAAAGGGGTATACAAATAGGTTGGACAAGCCTTTTATAAAAGAAGAGGTTTTGGATTGCTTGGTAGATACCCTGATGCTGATCGGTACGGTTCAAGATGAAAAGCAATTAAACGGTGCTCATATGATCCGAAACCATATGGAAGAAATTCTTTTCGGTCATAAGATAAAAGAATTTAAAAATGTAGAATCATACATTGAAAAAGTGAGAGAAATCGATACGACCTTATCCGATAAAATGGCAGGTATCCTTCGAATGAGGACAAAAACCGAGAAGGAAATCGCATATGCCGGATCCAAACCTTAAAAACTTTTGTCTAAAATTTTAACTTTGAGTTTTCGATTGGAAAATGTAGTATGTAATTCAATGGAATAAAATCAAAACGCAAGGAGAGCACGATGTTTCATTTCATAAGGCATGGAAAGACGGACTATTCGGAACGGAATGTCAAAATACACCAAGGGTTCGGCGTCAATCCGGCAGGATTATCGAAAGAAGGAATCGCTCAAATAAAGGAAACCGCCAAAAGACGAAAGATTATCCGATGCGAATATCATTCTCTGCTCGCCGTATACAAGAGCGGTACATACGGCAGCCATTTTATCCAAGGAATTGGGCATTGACATAGCCATTGAAACGGATCTGCATGAATGGCCGGCGAATCGGAATTACATCTACGAGGATGAAGAAACGGCGGAGCGGGCTTATGATGAATATGTAAGATATAACGGAGTGCATTCTTCGGAGGATCAAGAGTGGGAAGAAGCGCAATCCATAAATGAACGTGTTATTCGTGTATTATTGAAGTATGCATCAAATAAGAAAGCCATCGTCGCTTGCCACGGAGTGATGATTCAGGCCGTAACGAGTAAACTGCTTCCTAAGAACGGAGAAATTGTAGAGTTTGATCTTGAATCGTCTTCTTTGGATGACTAGAAGGAGTATGTTATGAAATTCAAACGGTATACGGATGTACATGAATTCTACAACGATACATATGACGTGCTAATGCTTAGCGAGTCGCAAAATATGATTATCCTAGGCAATGTCATCATCGGGCATGAAGGAAAGGATAAAACGAGCCGGTGTGATCCGGCATACTGGCTGATGGCAACCGTTTCGGATGCAAAGGGTATACGACTTACCGCCCTTATGACGCCGCCTCATAATATCACCCTGTATGCAACGGACAATACCATGAATCCCGAAGCCATCCGGTGTCTGATAGACGGACTTAAGGACTGTGAAATTCCCGGCGTAATAACGGAAAAAAGCTTGGCGGAATATTTTGCAAAAGAATATACGGCTCGAAAGGGACAAACCTATAAAACCGTTATGAACCAACGTATATACGAGCTTACGACCGTAAGCCCGGAGGTGAAGCAATTCGGTACCGTCCGTTTATTGAACGAAAAAGATTTGTACTTTTTCCCGTACCGGCTTGAGGCGTTTAATGCATCAACCGAATCCGGCGGTACCGCAATGCGTGAGCCTCGAGACATCGATATGTATCGATACCGAATATCCTCCAAAAAGATCTATATTTTGGAAGTGGACGGAATACCCGTCTCCATGGCAGGGTATACAAGAGAACTGCAAACGGCCGTCGGCATCGCTTTTGTATATACTCCTCCTTGTTATCGAGGGAAGGGATATGCCACTTCTTGTGTCGCCCAAATCAGCCAATTGGCATTAGACAACGGATACACAAAGTGTGTATTTATACACGGATTTGGCGAACCTCACATCCAATAGCATTTATCAAAAAATCGGATACAGGCCTGTTTGCGATTCCCATATGCTAAAATTCGAATAATATCCTCTTGTCGAATACGGGTTGTCGTTGAGTTTTAGGAGGCGAAACCGGTATACTGTTGTTAAAAGCTTTGCAGCCATATGTTATATATGCCCAGGGAGGTAATTTATGCGGCTTCAAATTATTCGCCACGGAGACCCGAACTACCAAAATGATTGCTTAACCCCGAAGGGGAGAGAAGAAGCGGAAGCCCTTGTACGGTATACGGAAACGCTGCCCATACGAAGCATTTTTTCTTCGCCCATGGGGCGAGCAAGGGAAACGGCGGAGTCTACCGCAAAGCGTCTTGGTCTTCCGGTAACGATTTTGCCTTGGACAAGAGAATTGCATTTGCCTGTGTACGATCATCCGAAAAGAGGGAAGGTGGCCGTATGGAATGCCGAGCCCGAGCG
>JAAYHZ010000319.1 GCA_012744235.1 Clostridiaceae bacterium | reverse complement strand
GGTATGGCGGGTAGTATGCCTGCCACGCTCTATCTTTTCACTGATACATCCGGTTTCCATCAATTCATACCCGACGATCGCGTTAATGATAGTAGACTTTCCGGTACCGGACTGCCCGGCAAACACCACGGTCTTACAATCAAAATATTCTAAAAGGTCTTCAAAACCCGTTTCATTCTTTGCCGATATCTTAAAATATCGAAGCCCGGTGGGGGCATAATTTTTTAAGAAGGTATCCCATATCTCTTCCTTGGCCGTATCGGCTTTGTTCGCGATAAGAATCGGCTCGATTTTTTTCACCAAACAAGTAGCGATGATTTTATCCACCATGTAAAAATCAGGCTCCGGAGAGGATAATGCGATTACAATGGCCGCGATATCGACGTTCGCTACCGCAGGACGTATCAGCTCATTTTTTCTCGGCAGTATCTCGAGAATAAAGCCTAACTCGTCGTCTACGATATCAAACATGCAACAATCCCCCGGAAGAGGTGTGACTCCTTTGATACGAAAAACGCCTCTCGGTTTACAGCTATAGGTTTTACCTTCGCTGTATACCGTGTAAAGTCCTCCTACTCCCTTTAGGATAATTCCTTTAGGCAAGCTTACACCTCCGTAACGTCATGGACTCAATCCTCCTCGCTGTATTCGTCGTCGTTATCCGAATTTTGCAATTCCTCATCGGTTTGAACACCTTCCGTGTCCTCCGTATCTTCGATGCCTTCGTTATCTTCGATATCTTCATTATATTCGTTATCTTCGTTATGTAAACCGGCTTCAACAAGCTCGTTGTAATCCAAGATAAATCGATCATAGAACTTGTTGTCGACCAGTATCAAGACTTCCGTATTTCCACCGGCAGGTACCTGAATATCCACATAAATCGGAAATTCATCCTTATTCAAAAATTCGTTATACAGTGTCGAATCCTGCCCGGTATCACTGGGGTTCACTTCAAACAATACCTTGATCGGTTCGCTATATCGATTCAAATCCGACGGAATAAACACATAAGGATAAATAAGGTCTTCGGGTTCCTCGAAAGGCGGCTGCTCTTCGGTAATATCTTCAAAAACGATATTCACTTCGCTGTATTCGTCCACAATCGTTCCGGGTTGAGGCGATTGTCCGATGACCTTTGCAACCAAGCTGATTTGTCCTGTAGGACGTATATCGCCGATCTTCAGGTTTTTCTCTCCCAAAACTTGCCTTAATTCCGTCAGCGTCAAACCGGATAAATCCGGCACTTCCACTTTGACGAACAAAGGACCTAAGCTTTTATACAGTATGATGGTTTCGTTGGGCTTTAAGCTCATGCCGCCATCCGGGTCGGTACGAATCACGTATCCGGCCGGTACGTTGCTGTGTTCCTCCTCCACAACCACGTTAAAGCCTAAGCTCTTCAATTCCATTTCCGCAATTCTTGCCTGCGTATTCTTGTAATTGGATATGGTGATTAATTTCGGTCCGTTGCTTACCGTCAACTTAATTCGGTTGGGTATTCCTTCCTTAAATACAATTCCCTTTTCCACGCTTTGGGAAATGACAATTCCCTCCTGAACCGTTTCGCTGTTTACAAAGGACGTTTCGACTATGATTTCCACTTGGGGAACGTTTTCCAAAATGCTTTTTGCATAATTGTAATCCAGTCCTTTGTAATTTTCTACCACGTAATAGGCAGGCTCGGGTATTAACGAAGGAATCAAATTAAAGGCCAATGCGCTCATGGTTCCGATGATAATTAACGAAACAAAAATGGCTCCCCATACCGCCGTTCGGTTTCTCCGCTTTTCTTTTCGAATTTTAGCTACCTCTTCGTATTCATCGGTCTCGACCTTTAATTTCTTGATCTTGTTTTCATCCAACTTGTTTCTTTCCTTCTTGCTCTGAATCACCGGCCCGGGTATGCTGATATTCATTTTCTCCGAAAGATCCTCGATCATTTGGGCAGCCGACTCGTATCGATCCGCTTCGGATTTTTGCATGGCTTTCAGAATAATATCGTTTAAAACGGGCGATACGTTCTCGTTTCGCTCGATAGGCGGAACGGGATCTTTTTGTATATGCCCAAGAGCGATGGCCACCGGTGATTCTCCCGTAAAGGGAAGCACGCCCGTTACCATTTGGTACATGACGACACCCAAGGAATAAATATCGGACTTGGCACTGACATACCCGCCTCGGGCTTGTTCGGGAGACAAATAGTGAACCGATCCCATATTCTTTGTGGATATGGTGGTTGTGGCCATGGATGCGGCTCGGGCAATCCCGAAATCGCAAACTTTCACCGTTCCGTCCCGAGTCAGCATAATGTTATGGGGCTTGATATCGCAGTGGACAATGCCCTTCGAATGCGCCTTTTCCAACGCGCTTAATATTTGCAGTGAAATGATGCAGGTTTCTTCGGAAGACAGTAAGCCTTTTTCGGTAATGAAATCATTCAAGGTCATACCGTCGATGAATTCCATTACCAAGTAATAATAATTTTCAAATTTACCCACATCATAGATAGATACAATATTGGTATGGGCCAATTCCGCCGAAGCTTGGGCTTCAATCCGAAAACGATTGACAAATAATTCGTCTTCCGAAAATTCTTGCTTTAAAACCTTTACGGCTACGTATCGGTTCAGCAAACGGCATTTGGCTTTATACACCACCGCCATGCCGCCGACTCCAACTCTTTCAATGATTTCGTATCTATTATCAAAAACCTTACCTATCAAATCCATAAATACGGGTTAACCGCCTTTCAAGTCTGTTGTCCGGTAATCGACGTAAAAATTCTCCATGCTGTCTATATATGATTCGTAAGTCGGGATTAAATTTTTACGGCAATACATGTAATATTGTCCAAACCGCCGTTTTGATTGGCAATCGCGACCAATTCGTTGCACAATGCTTCTAAATCGTTATTCTTCCCTATTATCTCCGCCATAACACTGTCATCCACAATATTTGTCAAACCGTCCGTACATAGGAGAAGGATGTCTTCTTTATATATATCGTATTCGAAATAATCCGGATTTACATTTTTATCGCATCCAACCGCACGAGTCAAGATATTTTTCTGTGGATGTCCGATTGCCTCTTCCTTGCTGATAATTCCCTGTTCGTACATTTCTTGAACTACCGAATGGTCTACGGTAAGCAATTGCAATTCCTTGTCGCGATATAAATACAGTCGGCTGTCACCGACGTTAGAGATATGCAGTTTATTGTTACAAACAATAGCCATCACCAATGTGGTTCCCATACCTAACATTTCTCGATTCTGTAAAGCTTGTTCCATGATCTTATTATTTATTTCTTCTACAAGAGCAAATAGAACCTTTTCCGGGTCTTCCCCGTTGATGATAGACAATATTGAAGCTTCCGAATGCAAACTCGCTATATCCGACGCAATACCGCTGGCTACATCGCCGTACACATGACCTCCCATACCGTCGGCTACCATAAAAAAGCCTGCTGTATCGGTATACAAACGGGCGAATAAATTATCTTCGTTTTTTCCTCTCACTTTACCTTTGTCGGTTAATAATGCGTATTGCATTGAATCACCTGCTTATCTCTCTTAACGGTATAAATTCGGTAAACAATATTAATACAATATTACCATGGGCGGGCGCTTGTTAGCAAGCGTTTGAATTTACAACATAAAATAAAACCTCACAAAAAACGAAACGGTATCAATGTGTTACATATTTTACCATACGTTTGTAAGCAAGTCAATACGAACGAAAAAAGGATGCGAAGCATCCTCTCTTTCTCTTTATATCCCCTGATCTTTTTATGTACCTTCTGACAACTTACGTAATACGAACAAGCGGGTAAAGGATAAATTCGTAAGTTAAATAACCCAGTATAAGCGCACCGATAATAATACCGAATTTTATCTTGAAAGGCGTATCTGCAATCCTCTTTTTCAGACCGATGATACCTAATACAAGCAACGGCAAACCGAATCCCATGAACAAGAATGTTACGGTAAAAATGATACCGATGATTAAAATGACCTTCCAGAACGTATCCGGTTCTTCAACATATTCATACCCTTTGTTTTCTTCTTCCGGGCTTTCATAACGATCGGCTGCACTCCATGCTGTACCTTGGACAAATGACGGTGCCAACTTATCAAACGCCTCACCGCACTTCACACACTTCTTGGCGTCTACTTTATTGTTTTTTCCGCAATGGGGACACTTTTTTTTCGAGCCAAATATAGCCATTCTGTTTATTACCCTCCTCGATATTCGTTTATGCTATAGATTATAACACATGAAAATAAAATTTAGAAGAATAAATATTTATCTGTTAACTTCAAGTATAAATAATATTTTCCAAGGTCGATTCCTTGACATTAATCGATTTGTTGCTTATAATTACTGTACGGTCACAGAAGGCGGAAATTTCAAAAAAGGCAGTTTCTCTCCAATATTAACGAGGGTATTGAAACGGTGAAAGCTCGGAAATGACAACAGCAAAAAAAGAAACGAAGATTATTGTTCAAAATAAAAAAGCAAGACACGAATACTTTGTAGAGCAAACAATGGAAGCCGGAATTGTATTGTCCGGTACTGAAGTTAAGTCCGTTCGAGGCGGCAAAGCCAATTTTAAAGACAGCTATGCCCAAGTTCGAAACGGAGAACTGTTTTTGAAAGGATTGCACATTAGCAAATACGAGCAGGGAAACATATTCAACAAAGACCCTGACAGAGACCGAAAGCTTTTGATGCACAAGCATGAAATTTCAAGATTAGCCGGCCTGGTGTCCGAAAAAGGAAAAACTTTGGTGCCTTTATCTTTATACTTTAAAGGTCCTCGAGTAAAAGTGGAGCTTGGCATATGCCGCGGGAAGAAAACCTACGACAAACGCCAAGACATGATCGCACGCGATGCAAAGCGCGAGATCGAAATGAGAATGAAAGAACAATCCTATTAATCATGGGGGCGAACCGGTTTCGACGGGATTGTTGAAGCAGGATAAGCGGGTAGAGGATTCTCGTTGGCCTCTTTAAAAAACGAGAACTTAAAAATTAACTGCTGACAATAATGTAGCATACGCTGCCTAATCATTAGGCAGCCGTCCTCTCGCAGTACACCGCGGCTGCGAAAAGGGCGTCGATTAGCGGTGAACGTGACACGGTAATTGTTATCTAATCCGTGCATGACAAATCGGTAACTACTCTAAGAGAAGCGAGTCTGTAGCGTCCCTTAGAGGAAATTGAAAATCAGACTGCACCCGGAGAAATTCTTGTGGATGCGATTTCGGACAGGGGTTCAACTCCCCTCGCCTCCACCATTGAATCCACAACCATTAAAGCTACGATACCGATAACAGGATATCGACATAAACCCAAGCAGTAAAAAAAAGAGCCTCACGGCTCTTCAATTTTTAGCTCTTCAGCCCGTCGCCGGATGAGGTGTGTTTTTCCCATGTGTTACGGTTCTTCTTCTTCCAAATCGTCCTCAAGCAGGTACTTTTCTTCGTACAACTTCTTTAGTCCGGCAAATTTCTTTGTGTCGAGCAGTTCAAGCCGCTGCGCCTTGAGGATTTCCTGCAGGGCCTCGTCTGCGT
>JAAYHZ010000318.1 GCA_012744235.1 Clostridiaceae bacterium | reverse complement strand
TTGCATAAAAAAAGGACCCCTGAGGGGGTCGTCTTTCTTTTTTTGCATACTTTCATGTTTCATTTTTCAAAATGTTTTTGATTTATTGAAAATAGATTCCGTAGCTTGCCAAGGTGATATCGGTTCCGATTACAACCTTCATTCCGATGAAAACCTTTTCGAAGAGCTCTTCCGAGTCGCTGTTGTGCATACGGATACATCCTAAGGATACGTATTTGCCGATGCTGTTTTCATCGTTGTTTCCGTGAATCCCGTAGGTATAGCCTCCTCCGATGTCCAAACCCATCCAGCGTTTCCCTAAAGGATTATCCGGGGAGCCGCCTGCAACGGGAGGCATCCTTCCGGCTCCGCCCCATGCGGGATTGACCAGCTTGTTAACTACCCTAAAGCTTCCTTCGGGGGTGTAGCCTGCCAATTTCCCGGTAGCGACGGGATATGCTTTCAGAATGTTTTTTCCGTCCATATGGTACAGCATATTGCCGCTTAAATTGATAATAATCCATTCCGTTTCTTCCGGATTTTTTGTGAAAGCCACCGATACCTCCGGAATTTCCAAACGATTTTCTTTCATATCCCGGTTCATGGCACCGTATGTATTTCTACCGACAATACCGTCCGAAACCAGGTTGTTTTTCCTTTGGTAATCTCGAACCGCTTCCACGGTGGCCCAATCGTATGTAAAGTTCAAGGGTATGTTCTCGTATCCCATTGCCTTTAAGAACCTTTTGATTCTCAAAACCTCTTGGTTCGCCATCCCGTACATCAGAACCGGGCCGTTAGGGTCAAACTCCGTTACGGTTATGTCCTCCGCATTTCGGTCCTCTTCGCCTTCTTCAGGGTATGTAGCTTCTTCCTCCGTTTCTTCCTCCTCCGTCTCCTCCTCGGGTTCTTCTTCCGGTACCGTTGTATTCGGTTCCTCTATGTCAGGTTCTTTTTCCGTTTCCTTTTCTTCTACTTCATCTACAGGCTTATCATCTATATCTTGAGAACCGCTTTCTTGCCGGTCCTCGTTGACATTTTCCGGGCTTTCCTGTTCTTCAGCGGAAGAGTCGGTATTCGATGAAGATCCGGTTTCGTTTTCCGTGATCGCCGGATTTTGATCGTATGTACTGTCGGCAGGGTCCATGGCTTGCGTGAACAAAAGGTTCGACAAAAGCAGTACGGTTAATATAACCGTTAAAAAGCGTTTTACATATCTCATCGATCTCTCCTCCTTCTTTAAATGTTATATAATGTAAAATTAGTTGATAATTCATTGTATTCCGCATTAACGGAAAATGATATAAAAACTATCTACACTTATTAGACGTATCCTATCGAGAAAATGTTTCGTATGTACAAGGCTAAAATTAATAACCTTTCTTCCCGAAGATATGGTAAGATACAGGTAGGAAAGATCTTCCTTGTTATATCCGCAATCCTCCGGGGCAGAAAGGAGATGATCTATGTCTCGATATTTGATTATCAACGCGGACGACTACGGCGTTTGTCCGGAAACAAACGAAGCCGTAGAAGAGGCTTTCAATAACGGCTGCTTGACTTCTTGTACGGTGATGCCGCCGGCTTTCGCCTCCATAGACGCCATTGAACGGGCCAAAAGAAATCAAAAAATCAAAATGGGCCTTCACATCACGTTAAATAGCGAATACAAAGACGACCCGTGGAGGAGTATCGCTCCGCCTTCCTTTGTATCTTCTTTATTGGAATCCGGCTTGTACATCCGAAGGAACACGGAGGATTTATACCGCCATGCCGTATCCGAGGAAGTGGAAACGGAAATTTTCGCCCAATATCGGTACATAGCGGATCGAGGATACAAACCGACCCATGCGGACAACCACTGCGGTACCGTTTACGGATTTACGGGGAGGCCGTTTTACGATCCGGTGTTTTCCTTATGCAGCCGTTACAAGCTTCCTTTTCGTTTGCCGAAAAGAAAAACGTATTTGGAAACGGCTTACGGCGGAAGAATTCCGGAGCATACGGACCGACTCCACTCGGAAGCGGTGGAAAAGGCCGCCCGATTGGGAATTCCTTTGCCGGACGATTTGGTTACCAATCACGAAGGATTAAGAGACATTCCTTCCTATGAATATTTAAAATTTTTCTATATCCGTACCGTCGTGAATTTGAAGGAAGGCATCACGGAGCTGTATATGCACCCCTCCAAAGAAAGCAAAACCGTAAAGCTTCCCGGAGGCATAAAAAGAGTGTGGGAATACCGGGTGCTGTTAGACGACGACTTTAAAAAGACCATTGAAAGGGAAGGAATTAATCTCGTTTCATACGATACGGCACCCTTCCGTTGCGGATGAAACGAAATATCTATGGAATATATTGACTTGTATTCTCAAGAATGTTATTATGATACATGCCATATATAGGTATTTTGTATACAGAGAAAGGTAACGTAAAAGCAATATTTCCTTATACAGGAAAGGTGATTTTAGTTGTTCTTGCCTTCGGAAAGCACGCTTTATATATCCGAAGGCGACTTGGGCAACGGGTTGTGTGATATATATATATGATTCTACTGCAAAAAGATCATTCTTACGCTCGTAAAATTACACTAATGACATAATAAAATCCAATTTATGGTATTCAATTGCGATAAACGTCCCGAATTTGGGTATCAGCTACCTCGATTCGAT
>JAAYHZ010000317.1 GCA_012744235.1 Clostridiaceae bacterium | reverse complement strand
CACCTCCCCGTGCTCTGTAGTATACCTGCATACCCACTTATATTTTACTACAGAGGGTGGCTTAAGTAAAAATTTTTCATTCTATTTTGTGCCTTGAGCACAGCGAAAGGAATGTGATGTTAATATGCAGTGGTTCAAGATTCCGCCGAAAATCTATTTTGAAAGAGGAGCCATTCAATATTTGGCCAATATGCCTAATATCTCCCGTGCATTTATTGTTACCGACAAGACCATGATGAAGCTGGGCTATGTGGATAAAGCGACTTATTACTTAAGAAAAAGAAAAGATATCGTACATTTTGAAATCTATGACGAAGTAGAACCCGACCCGTCTTTGGATACGATAAACAAAGGCGTGGATGCCATGAACAACTTTCAGCCGGATGTGATTATAGCCATCGGCGGAGGCAGCGCCATCGATGCGGCAAAATGCATGTGGCTCTTCTACGAAAACCCGGATACCTCCTTCGGGGGATTGCGATTAAAGTTTATGGATATAAGGAAAAGGGCGTTTCATTTCCCCAATCTGGGCAAGAAAGCCCAAATGGTAGCGGTTCCCACAACATCCGGTACCGGCAGCGAGGTAACATCCTTCTCGGTTGTTACGGATAAAAAGAACGGCAATATTAAATATCCCTTGGCCGATTATGAATTGACGCCGGATGTAGCCATCATCGATCCCCAATTTGCGGCTACCATGCCGAAATCCATTACGGCGGACACCGGAATGGACGTGCTGACCCATGCCATTGAAGCCTTCGTTTCCGTTATGGCGTCGGACTATACCAACGGATTAGCCATAAAGGCCATCGAATTGGTATTTAAGTATTTGGTGCGAAGCTACAACAATCCGGAGGACAAAACGGCTCGAGAAAAGATGCACAATGCTTCTTGCATCGCCGGCATGGCTTTTTCCAACGCATTCTTGGGAATTAACCACTCCTTGGCGCATAAAGTGGGCGGGGAGTTTCATGTCCCTCACGGTCGAGCCAATGCTATCCTGTTGCCCCATGTAATACGATACAATTCTCAAATACCTACGAAGTTTACCATATTCCCGAAATACGAAAGCTTCACGGCGGATTATCGTTATGCACAAATCGCTCGTAGATTGGACCTAGGGGGCGAAACCCAAGAAGAGCAGATCAATGCCTTGGTTGAAGCTATCCGGAATATAATGAAGCAATTAAATATTCCCATGTCCTTTAGGGAATGCGGAATCGATGAAAAAGAATATTTTGCAAAAATTCCCCAAATTGCCGAAAGAGCCTTCGAGGACCAATGCACCACGACAAACCCGCGCTATCCCTTAGTATCCGAGCTTGAGGAAATACTGAGGCAAGCTTGGTAATGAGGGGACGGTTCTCAAGCCATTACTCAAACCTTTTTCACGGAGGGTTCGCTTCTTAACCGAAATTAGGTGAGAAGTGTCCCTCTTTTTTTCTTCATTTGTTGTATAATGAAGAAAATACGTGGTCATCTGTTTCGACCGGAAAGGAAGGTATACTTATGGCTAAGAATATACCATGGGATAGTCGTATTACTTGGTACTTCTATAACGACAAGCATACGTCGGAGGATTTTACGGTAGAAGACTTTGAAAAAGAAGCCGCGGCCATGCGCGCTCTCGGTATCGATATTATATTATTGAGTAACAAAACCCATTTTCGTTTTAATTTTTATCCTTATTGGGATAAAATTATTAACACCTTAAGAAAAATCGTCATAGCCTTTCATAAGTACGATATTAAGGTTGTCGAGCACCATTCTTGCAGCTTGACTCATATTCCTCTTTCTTTGGAAGAATGGGAAAAGAAAAAGGATCGGATTTTAAGGCTTTCCGACGGAGGCAAGTATGCAAAGGAATGGGAAAAGGTAAAGGATTGGGTAACATCCGATGCGGAAATCGACGGGGTTAAGGTCCGTTCCTTTTTGCAAATCCACGGCGGTACCCACGACTTGGCACCGACCCAGTACGATACCCATATCGTTTGCTACAACAACGAAGATTATCGACGGATTTATTTTCAACACTTAGAAGATATCTATGCTACCGGTGTTGACGGAATTATGACCGATGACGTGCAGTTTTTTGCACAAGGTAATTCTTGCGCATGTCCGACTTGTCGAAAATTGTTCAAAGAATGGACAGGTTTTGAAATGCCGGAGACCGTAGAGGAATGGAATGAAAGGTTTATGGGCAACTTCGACGATCCGCGCTATGTCGCATTCGACCAATTTCGAAGAGACAGTGCCATTCGTTTTCAGCGGGACGTAGATGCTCATTTCCGCTCTTTAGGCTTGAACCTGCTGCGACCGAACTATATCTCCAACGAGATCACCACCAATTATTCGGCTTATCCTTTCTCAAATTGTGCCGATCTTTGGGACGTTATGTTCCAAGAAAACGTATCCAATTCCATAATCAAATATTCTTGGCCTTACTATGCTTGCGAAGCGGTGCATCGGTATGCTTTCGCCTCGCAAAATGACATACCTTCCATGTCCATGTTCTATTGCAATACACCGAGCGATATCTATTTTTCCTTTGCTCTTTGCTTAAGCTGGGGTCAGCTGTTTAACCCGGCATTTACGAGAACAGAGGATATGACGGCTATGGAAGGATTGGTTCGAAGCTTTGAAAAGAAGTATCCGGATTTGGTATACGATCAAAAGAAGAAAAGCGATGTGGCCGTCATGTTCTCCATGAAAACCCGAGACTTTATAGCCAATGCCATTACGGTTATGAACGGGGTCATGGCATGGCTGCAAGGGATCTACTTTACTCAAAAAACACCGGCTTTCGTTTTGGAAAATCAGACCTTGGAGGATTGGCAAAAGCAAAAAGCTATCGTGTTCCCCCACGTTCATATGATGAGCGATGAAGAAATACTTCAGGCGAGAGATTATGTTCAATCCGGAGGAAGAGCGGTATGGGTAGGAACCTGCGGTATCAAGACGCCGAAAGGTTTGAATCGCTCCCTCGAAGATGTGCAGAAATTGTTAGGCTGCAAAACGTCCATGCGACCGATTCCGGAAATAATTGCTTCCGTCGAGTTTAACGACACAATGCTTCATGAAATGGTATACGACCTTGCTTACGACAATTGCGAAGAATCCTTGTCCGTTGTAGACGGCCATACCGTAATTGCTCGGGAGCGCATCGGAAAAGGTGAAATTCTGTTCCTCGGGGCGAAGACCAATCTTTTGCCCTTCCACAGCAATGTATCCATTCACAGGGATTCCCAATCTCCGAACAGTACTGCTGTCGTGAGACAGTACTCGAAAGACACCTTGGTGGCGGCTTTAGGAAGTATCCTGGATTATATTGTGGAGAAGCCCGGTATTGAAACCGTTGAAGGAGAATATCTGACCGCTTTATACAAAAGTGCGGATAAAAAACACACCATCGCTCATTTGGTCAATATTGAGGATACCTTATCCAAAGAAACCGGAGTACGTGTCAGTCAGCTAGATCCCATCGTTCGATTTGACGTAAACCCCGATGTTCCCGGTAACAAATCAATGCAGCTAACTTTTGCTTGCGAATATCGACCTGAAAAAGTTCGTTTGCTGTCACCGGAGTGGGCTCTGAAGAAAAAACCTTTTGAGCGGACGGCAGACTTTACTTACGATAACGGCCGGGTTACCGTACAGATCCCCGAAAATACGTTTTACGGCTATTTGATGGTGGATGCCGTACGGAATTAGATATATATTTAAGAAAAATCATTGAGAGGGAGAATGATATATGACTGTAAAAGTAAATTTAAAGCGTTTGGAAAAAGACATTATCGCTATCGAACAAAAACCCGTACAAAAGGGTAAAATTCTGTTTTACGGCGACTCGTGTTTTCGAAGATGGAACGCAGCAAACGGGAATACACCATTGGAAGAGGCGATTCCCGGGACCTTGAACCACGGATTCGGATCGGCTACGACGGAAGAAATGTTGTATTATTACCCCCGTGCCGTTCGACCTTACGAACCCAAGATAATGGTCATCAAATCTTTCGGGAACGATATGATATTCGGCTACACTCCGGAGGAAGTCTTGGATCTGCAGCAGCGTTTAATTGCCTATGCCCGCACGGATTTTCCCGATGTTCGGTTCTTCATGATGGCGCCGCTATACAATTACGGCAACTATCCGAAATTTCCGAATTTTAATAAGGATCGCTTGGTATACGACCAAATGTTGAAAGAATATGTGGACAAGCAGGAAGACATGACCTTTGTCCGGGTGATGGACGATGCGAGGTTTACCGTAGACGGAAAAACCGGACCGGATGCCATTATCAGAAGAGAGCTTTTTATTGATGACGGTATTCATTTTAATAAAGACGGATATGATTTGTTTGCAGATTTTTGGAAAAAGATACTGGGAGATTTGGTTGAATAGGGAGTAAACCCATGACGAATTCCGAAAAGAAGAAAATTGTAATAGGTTCGTTGCGGCAGGAAACCAACTCCTTTAGCCCGGTAATTACTTATGAAAAGGATTTTTTAGTCTGCCGGGGACGGGATGTACTGCAACAAACACCGGTTTCCCGTATATTGGAAGAAGCGGGCTTTGAAGTCGTACCTACCTTATGGGCATACGCCATCCCTTCGGGGAAGGTAGACAAGAAGGCTTACTGCCGTTTTAAAGAAATTATCATGAATGCTATTCCAAAAGACGGCAGTGTAGCGGGAGTATGGCTGTATTTACACGGGGCCATGAATGTCACGGAAATCGGAAGCGGGGAAGGGCCTTTAGTAGAGGAAGTCCGCCGGCTGGTAGGACCAAAGGTTCCCATAGCCGTAGCATTGGATTTTCACGCCAACAACACCGAACAGCTGGTAAAAAACGCAAACATTATCTGCGGGTACCGGACTGCTCCTCATACGGATGAAGAAGAAACCCAAGAAAGAGCAGCCCGGCTCCTCCTTCGTTGTATCCTAGAAAACGTTTTGCCCGAGTGCGTAATGGTGTGTCCTCCTCTGCTGTTTCCCGGTGAAATGATAACTACCGAAGTCGATCCTTGCAAATCGTTAATTGCAGAGCTGAAAAAAGCCGAAGAAAAGCAAGGCGTTTGGACGGCGTCCTTGTTTGGCGGTATGCCATGGTGCGATGCACCGAATGCAGGAGCAAGCGTCGTTGTGTGCGGCCCGAAAGGCTGTAAAGAACCTACGGATGAAGCGAAAAGGATTGCCGACCTGTTCTGGAAAGAAAGAGAAAAGTTCGGATTTGAGGAAAAGGCCATGAGTCCGGAAGATGCCATCCTTTGGGCACAAGAAAGAGAAGCTTCTCCGATATTTATCAGCGATTCGGGAGACAATGTCACCGGAGGTGCACCGGGAGACAGCGCATACCTTTTAAGCTTGTTAATGAAGCATGAATGCAAAAATGTGCTGGTAGCGGGAATTGTTGATCGACCTGCCGTTGAAGCATTTTATCTTTCTGCGGAAGGAGAAGAAAAGAAGGTAAAGATAGGAAAATCCATTGATTCCAAGAGTACGGAAACGGAAGTTACAGGAAAGCTAAAACAGAAGGGCTTTATTGAAAGAGGCGGATCGAAGGATATCCGGTTTGCTTTAATAGCCGTAGGAGGTATTGACATCATATTAACCGACGAAAGATGTTCTTTTACAACGCAAAAAAACATTGAAGAAACGGGAGCCAAAATTCCGGATTATCATGCGATTGTAGTGAAGCTAGGGTATTTGTTTCCCGATTTAAGAAGAATTGCAAAAGATTCCGTTATGGCTTTGACTCCGGGAAACTGCGGGCTTCGAATCGAAGATTTTGATTTTAAAAACATTCGACGTCCCATGTATCCGGTGGATAAGAATTTTGATTGGAAAGGGTAATTCTTTGTTTTTAGGAGTGGTCTTTTCATGAGCGATAAAAAGTTTGCATCGGTAAGCGCCCTGCCTTCCAACCCCAAATGGAACGAATATATTCACAGGGAGACGGAGCTATACACTAGAAAAAACGATATTCGCAGCGAGTTTAACCGTGATTACAACCGAATACTGCACTGCAATGCATACCGGCGCTTGAAGCATAAAACCCAAGTTTTCTTTGCGACCTCCAATGACCATATATGCACTCGCTTGGAGCATGTGAATCACGTATCGTCGGTCAGCTATACCATAGCGGATTACTTGGGTCTGAATACGGAATTAACGGCGGCGATTTCCATCGGTCACGACTTAGGACACGCACCCTTTGGCCATGTGGGTGAACGGATTTTAGAGAAAATATTACAAGATGTTATCGGCGATACCTTTTGGCACGAAGGAAACAGTCTGCGATTTGCGGATTATTACGAAACCCTGTCGGACCCGGAGGGATACGAACAAAACCTATGCTTAACTTATGCCGTACGAGACGGCATCGTTTGCCATTGCGGTGAAGTCGATGAAAACGCACTGCGTCCCCGGGATCAAATCATTGATTTGTATGAAATAAAGAAAGCAGGAGAATATCCGCCGTTTTCTTGGGAGGGATGCGTCGTAAAAATTGCGGACAAAATATCGTATTTGGGTCGGGATATTGAAGATGCCTATACCTTGGGAATATTAACCGAAGCACAAAAAAACGAGTTGTCAAAGATTATAAAATCGACGCTTCATTCCGATTTGAATTATGTTTTGAATAATACGGTAGTAATGCACGAATTTATTATGGATATTTGCAAAGAAAGCTCTCCCGATAAAGGAATCAGTCTTTCAAAGCGTTATTTCGAATTTATGAATGCATTAAAAATGTTTAACTATGCCAATATATACGGACACGAACGCTTGCAGATTTATTCCAAGTACGCCGAGCTCATTATACGGTCTATCTTCAATATTCTATTGACTCTGTACAATCCCGATGATGTACTTAGGCCATTAGAGGATTATCGTAAGATATATCCGACATTAATGAGCTATTTTATAGACTGGATTATAAAATATTCCGATTTGAGAATATGTCGTGATTTGCCTCAAATCCATCGAAAAAAAACGGAGAAATTTAAAAATAAGGTTGTCTACAGTATCGGCAGCAAGGATGATTACATAAGAGCGGTTGCCGATTACATTTCGGGAATGACCGATTCTTTTGCCATTAAGGTATTTCAAGAATTGACCGGTTTCTAATGATAGAAAAACAGTGAAGGTATGAAAATGACGAAAATTACGTACTATGTGAAAAGGTCAAGACGGAAAACCGTGGGACTTGAAGTTACAAAGGATTTACAAGTCATTGTGCGCGCTCCTTTGAAAATGAGCAACCGCGAGATCGAAAGGCTTGTAGAAAAACATACCGATTGGATTTTAAAAAGCCTAAGCAGACTGCAAAACGCATCCATTGCACGATACGAACCTACGGAAGAGGAAATTGAAGACTTGATCAAACGGGCAAAGGAAATGTTGCCACAAAAAGTCCAATACTACGGTTTTTTAATGGGATGTATGCCCGGGCGAATTACGATTACATCGGCAAGAACAAGATTCGGCAGCTGCAGCGTGCAAAATAACATATGTTTTTCATGGAGGTTGATGCTCTATCCGGAAGAAGCCATTGATTACGTGGTTGTTCATGAACTGGCTCATATCAAGTACAAAAACCACGGCATGGAATTCTATAAGCTAATCGAATCGATTCTACCGGATTACAAAAAAAGAAAAGCATTGTTGAAAAAATAGAGCTTTTTTGCTTTTCTTTTTAATAATAACAAAACATATTATGATAAGAGGCGACGCATTTACTCGCCGATAATTTTTATTAACACTCTTTTTTTCCGTTTCCCGTCAAACTCGTAGTAGAATATTTGCTCCCATGTTCCAAAATCAAGCAGCCCGTTTGTAACGGCAACCACCACTTCACGTCCCATGATTGTTCTTTTTAAGTGCGCGTCGGCATTGTCTTCAAAACCATTGTGGCGGTATCGGCTGTACGGCTTTTCAGGGGCCAGTCCTTCCAACCAGTCTTCAAAATCTTGGTGCAGCCCGGATTCGTCATCGTTGATAAATACCGAAGCGGTTATATTCATCGCATTGACCAAAACAAGCCCTTCTTTTATACCGGATTCCTTTATGGCTTTTTGAACTTCTTCGGTTATGTTTACCAAGCCTCTTCGAACGGGTAGGTTAAAAGTCAATTCTTTACGATAACTCTTCATATGACCTCCTTGTCTTTTCGTAAAACGTTCTCATGCTTCCTATTATATACCGAGAGCCGGTATAATGAAGAAAAAAGATTGGAGTTTCCGCATGTCCAACACGTTTTTTGTTTCATTGTCACCTTCTCAAGCGGCGAATCGTATTCAAGAAGGAATTGTTAGGGGAAGCATAACAGGTGAGCTTATTGACAGCTACTCGATATCGACAAAAGAAGGGTATTCGGTATCGGTTTTATTGTTTGAAAAGCATTATTACCGTGCAGGTAACCGTTTGACATTAACCGTAACCATCGATGATTTTACGGGAAAAACCCGGGTACACACCGCAAGCGGCGGAGGCGGGGAAGGTTTGTTTCGATTCGATTGGGGTGCATCGGAAAGCTTTGCACGATCGGCAAAAGATATACTAAAAGCATATATTATATACCCGTAAAAAACCGTATTTTGATTTAACAAACAAATACAATTCTTTTTTGCTAATTTTCGATTCCGTGTTTTTTGTTCCAAAACAGGTAATACTATAAAGAACCTATTTTCGTAATTTTACGTTTCGTAGGCTAAAGGAGAAAGGATTATGTTTTGGAGCAAAATTAAAAAAGAGCAATCGCAAATTATAAAGCAAGATCATAATCCGGAAGACGATATAATAGATAAAGCCATTTCGACGGACACCTTGGTTTCTTTGTTGTCCGACAGCGAAGATATCATTTTTAACCATATTATCGTAAATCACGATATGAATGTTAAGCTTACCGTTGTCTTTGTAGACGGTATGGTGGACAGCTTGCAATTAGATAATGATATCCTAAAGCCTTTGATACAAGAAAAAGCTTTAAGCTTCGTTCAAGACGAGAAAGAGCTGATTAATCGGATCCTATTGGGGTCCGTTTATCACAGCCACAGGATGCGCTGCGATACCCTTTCCGAATGCATAGACAGGTTGTTTACAGGGTCCGTTTTGCTCGTGTTTGACGATACCCACACGGCGATTGCTTATGAATCGAAAGGCTACGAAAAACGAGCCATAACGGAACCCACCAATGAAAACGTATTAAAAGGTTCAAAAGAATCCTTTATCGAAGTTTTACACGTAAATACGGCTTTGGTACGCAAAAGACTGCCTACCCATGATTTAAAGGTGAGTCATATCTACATCGGTAAAAGAACAAAAACCGCAGTTTGTATGGTTTATCTGAAAAACATAGCCAATACCGATATCGTTAATGAAATTAAAAATAGATTGGAAAGCATAGCCGAAAACGATATTTTTTCAAGCGGTCAAATAGAAGCCGTACTGAAAAATAAAAAGTACTCCATTTTCCCCGAGCAAATCTATACAGAAAAAGTTGACAAGTTTAGCTCCGCCGTGCTGGAAGGAAGGGTAGGAATCCTAATAGACGGAGTGCCGAACGCAATCATTACTCCGGTAGATATCTCGTCACAGCTTCAGGCATCGGAAGATTACGCATCACATTTTATAACAAGCTCCTTTTCCCGAATTCTTCGTTTTATTTCAACTTTTATCTCTCTTACCTTACCGGCTGCCTATATCTCCATAACATCCTATCACCAAGAGATGATACCTACCGAATTGGCCGTTTCGATTATCGAGAGCAAGAAAGGTGTTCCTTTTTCCACTTTTATCGAAGTTATTATGATGCTTTTGGCATTCGAGGTACTTCTTGAAGCCGGTTTGCGGCTTCCGAAAGCCGTCGGACAAGCCGTATCTATTGTCGGAGCCCTTGTGGTAGGCGAGGCGGCAATAACCGCTAAGATTTTATCGCCCGGTGTCGTTATTATCATATCCACTGCCGGTATCACCGGTTTTGTCATACCGTCTCAAGACATGTCAAACGCCATTCGTTTATTAAGGTTTGTTCTTGTCGTTTTCTCCGTTTTAGGCGGATTGTTCGGTATCAGCATCGGGTTGATCATTATCTTGTACCATTTGTGCTCCATTGAAGTTTTCGGTGTCCCATACATGTCACCTTTTGTTTCCATGGAGGGGAAGGGTATTTTTGAAGACACATTATTTCGACAACAGTGGAGCAAAGCGAAGAAAAGACCTCCGAATATAAGCACGAAAGATTCGATTGCGAAAGGAGAGACGGTTAAATGACAAAACTTCGAACGGTCATAAACGGAATGCGATTAATCGGAATTCTCTTAATCATAAGTACAATGCTTGGCTGCAGCTCGGACTTTTTTCCGATTAAAAGAGAAATCGATCAAACTGAAATGGTTCAGCTAATGACTATCGATAAATGCAATGAAACCGGACTCGTGGAGGTAGCGGTTGTAAACAAGACGGGAATGGAAACCGGGGGAGGTGAAGGTGCAAGTCAAGAAAATGAAAGGATTAACGTATTATCGGGTATCGGAGAAACCGCATATGAAGCGGTGCGAAATTTAAAAGCAGATTCGGATAAGGTTGTGTTTTTCTCTCATCTGGAATACTTCATCATCGGTGAAAGTGCGGCTAAAGAAAATTTCGGAAAATATTTCGACATAATTAGTCGAGATCCCGAATTAAGGTTCACATCGAAGATATATATCGCCAAAGAATGTATGGCCAAAGACCTCGTTCATGTCACATTGGCACAGGATAAATACATCGTCGATCGCTTAAAAAATATGGAGGATGACGAAAGAGTTTTAGGCAGAATCTCCGAGGTGAGCATTATTGAAGTGATACAGATGCTCAACACTCCTAACATCGCTACGGTTATACCGGCTCTTCGTCGAAGCGAAATACAAGAAGAAATATCAACGGAGTATCTGCCTTTTTATGACTTGGCAACAGCCGGGTATGCCATTCTTAAGGATTTTCAGCTTCACGACTACATTGAGGAATCGTCAGCTCGGGGATATAACTTTGTAGTAAATAAAGTGAAATCAACACCTATCAGCGTTAAGGACCATACCGGAGAATATGTGGCTTTGGATTTGGTGGGAGCCGAAACAAAGGTAAAGGGACATTTCAAGGGAAAGAAATTGACAGGCGTTACTTTTGAGACGTATGTACAAAGCAATATCGGGGAACAACATTCAAGGGTTAACTTAATTACAAAAGAAAGATTAGCGGAGATTAAAGAAAAACAAGAGAAGATTATAACCGAGGAAATGGAAAAAGTCATTAAGTTTAGCCAAGAGATCGGCACGGATTGTATTGAACTGGGCAAGAGATTGAGGATGCGTTATCCATTTAAATGGGATCATATCGAAAATGAATGGGAAAAAATATTTCCGGAGATTGACATCAAGGTTAAAGTCATAGCCAAAATCAATCGAACTTATGAAATCAATAAACCGAGCGGATATGAATTGGAGCAATACGAAAAATGAGTTTTTTAATTATGTTTTTAGTAGTAGGCATTGTCGGTTTTTTCGATGTAAAGAATATGGTGAACTCCGGATTGAAGAAGGAATTGATTGTTTACAGCATATTCCTCGGTGCGACCGTGATTTTTGCTACTCTTTATCTTAAGAATCCTTTACGTCGTACGATCTTAGATATGATATTGGACCTTTTTCAAGTGAGTTGGTGAAATATGCTGCAAAGTAAAAATCAAATCACCGTTCGACAATTGATGATCATGTTTTGTGTATCCATATTTTCGCCGGCTATAAGACTCATGCCCGGTATCGGATCGGAGCTAGGCCGCGAAGCGGCGTGGGTTTCTCCGATCCTGTCATCTGCCGTTTTATTCACGCTATTTCTTGTTTTGGAACGGCTCTTTAAAAACAAAAAGTCAAAAGATATCATAGAAGTGTATGATATGGTTTTAGGAAAGTTTTTTTCTTATCCTCTCCGTATCTTCTACCTCTTTTGGACGTTTATCTTGTACTTTCTGTATATACGATACTATGCGGAACGACTTTTAACTTCAATTTTTCGAACGACGGATATAAGATTCTTTATCTTGGTCATGATGATTGTTGTCTTTATGGCCTTGAGAGGGAAATTCGAGACTTTCGCAAGGTTTTGTGAAATATCCTTTTTGCTATTCAATCTGATTACCATTATATTCTTTATTTTATTAATCCCGTCGGTACGCATTGAAAACATATACCCGCTTACACATAACGATATTGTACCTGCTTTAAAATCCACATACCCGGTGCTGGGGTTGTGGGGTTATGTTACATTTTTTATGCTCTTAGGAGACAATGTAAAAGATAAAGAGCAAATAAAAAATCACCGAAGATTTTTTACCTTGTTTCTTGCTATCATAACCTCATTGATGCTGATATTTATTATCGGAACGCTTGGACACATGACGGCCAGACGTATGCCGCTTCCTTTCTTTAGTGCCACGAAGATGATCGTATTCGCGGAATCTTTGGACCGTTTGGAATCCATTCTCCTTTCCATATGGGTCGTATCGGACTTTATAATCATAACTTCTTTTGCTTTTATGATAATGAACTCGATGAAAGATATATTCAAAATTTCTGCCGACAAATACCTTTCTTTCCCCGTAGTTCTAGCCGGTTATTTCGGCAGTCTCTTTTTTACCGGAAGCCGATTCGAACTGGAAGTGTTTTCGGAAAAGATCGGATTGCTTGTCAATATTATATTAGGCTTTGCCGTTCCCTTTATTGTCTTCGGTATTGGAAAATTACGAAAAAAAGTTTGAGATAATGGGGACGGTTCTCAATTTTATTTGTATTAACCGAATGAATTCTATATAATAAAATGTAACATTACATGAATTTGGAATAACTAGTCCGAAAATTGAAGGGCATGTCATGTGCGGAGGAGTTAATCCAATGTCTTTTTCAAAGGAGGAGTCTATGAATATTAATGTTACGATTGTCAGAGAAGGTTTTGATGGGGTTACATGTTACGCACAGTCGAGAATCGGAGCGGCCGACCAAGAGGGAAAGCACTTAGTGCTCACAACACAAAAACTCATCTTAGCCGGCAGCGATACATACAAGCCGATTGAAAGCGCATATTCATTAGACGGCGGAAAAACATGGAGTTCTCTTGTCCGGCAAGAAAAGCTGGAGCCGGAAAACCGAATTTTGTGTGATTTCGTACCTGCTTACCATCGAAGGACCGGAAAACTGTTAGGCACCGGAGGTTCGGTAACATACAAATCTATAGACCCTCCGGTATTGGATTTGACTCAGCTTCAAAAACCCTTTTATTCGGTTTACGACGAGCAAAAAAACGAGTGGGGGAAAGTGAAGACGGCATTGGACTATAACAGGGAAGAGTGCAAGGGATTTACGTTTGCCTGTATCCGTAGGTTCGAATTGGATAACGGAGACATACTGCAGCCGACTTACGGAAAATACGATACGGGAAGCCAAAAATCCTCCGTCAAGGTTTTTAAGTTCGGTTTTGACGGTGAGGAACTTGTCATGAAAGACGAGGGGAATTTGTTGTCCTGCGAGGAGGAGAAGAGAGGTTTAGGTGAACCGTCTATTGTATATTATAGCGGTATGTATTACTTGACCATTCGTGCCGACAGCCAAGGATACGTATCTCGCAGCGAAGACGGTCTTCATTTTGACGAACCTGTCGTATGGAAATGGGATACCGGATATACGGTACCGACCTACAACACCCAACAAAACTGGGTTGTACGGCATGATGGTTTGTATCTGGTCTATACGAGAAAAGACGGAAAAAACGACCATGTTTTCCGTAATCGCGCTCCCTTGTACATGTGCAAGGTCGATGCCGATCGTTTATGCCTTTTGAGAGCAACCGAAAGAGCGATTACTCCCGAACGAGGTGCAAGAATGGGTAATTTCGGTGTTACACACATTTCGGATCATGCGTCCATTGTCGTAACGACCGAATGGATGCAACCGCTCGGATGTGAAAAGTACGGCAGCAATAATGCCATCTATGCGGTCTATATTACCGACTAGGGGTATGCTTTGAGAAATAGGAGGGGGGTTGGAAAATGAGTTTTTTGGATCTGGCATGGAAAAGAAGAAGTGTGCGAAGCTTTAAAGAAGATGATATCCCTATGGAGATTATCAATGAACTTCTTGAGGCTGCGCGCAGTGCACCAAGTGCAGGCAACTATCAGCCGTGGCACTTCTATATAATAAAAGACAAGGCGCTAAAAGAAGGTCTATGCACGGCAGCATATCAACAAAACTTTATGCTGTCTGCCCCGGTTCATATCGTCGTTTGTGCCGATTTAGTCAAAAGCGCAGTAAGATACGGAGTAAGAGGTACCAATCTATATGCGATTCAAGATACGGCGGCAGCCATACAAAATCTGCTTCTATGTGCAACGGAGAAAGGACTTGGTACATGCTGGTGTGGTGCTTTTGACGAGCAAAAAGTATCCAAGCTTTTGAATTTAAAATCGGAAAGACCGGTGGCCATTATTCCAATCGGTTATCCCAGAAATCTGTCCGCAAAAATGCCGCGAAGATCAATTGAAGAAATAAGCACCTTCATCGGTTTTTAAGGCGACGAGAAATAACAAAAACATAGAGCATATTAAAAAAGGCTGCTTTTTGAATCAAGCAGCCTTCCTTTATATATTGATATATTTCTTAACGTTTTACTCGAGCGTTTCCTGCATAGATGCTCCAAACCTGTTCTTCGTCGGCAGGTTGTGCATAGTCGGTTAAGAAGGTGGTAGCCATTGCACCGGTTGCCCATGCAAACTTAATCCATTTTTCCGGTTCCCAATCCTTTAAGATGGAATACAGCAATCCGCCGACAAATCCGTCGCCGCCGCCGATGCGGTCAAGAACGTAAATTTCTCTGGGCATTTCAACATACCATGTGTCATCAACCAATAAAATGGCACCCCACAGATGGTTGTTTACGCTGATAACTTCTCTTAACGTTGTTGCGAAGACGGATGCATTGGGGAATGCCTTTTTGACGCGGGTAATCATTTCCTTGAAGTTTTCGATCTTAGCCGCTATATCTTTTCCGCCTGCTTCCGGTCCTTCGATACCAAGGCAGAGCTGGTAATCTTCTTCATTCCCGATTAATATATCAGAAATGCTTGCAATTTCCGTAAATACTGCACGAAGCTCTTCTTTACGGCCTTCCCAGAACGAAGCTCTGTAGTTTAGGTCAAAGGAAATACGTGTACCGTACTTTTTCGCAGCGCGAGCTAATTCCAAGCAGAATTGGCTTGTTTCGGGAGACAATGCAGCAATCAATCCGGACATATGCACGATTTGTGCACCTTCTTGGCCGAAAATTCTATCAAGATCGAAATCTTTAACGTTCAACGTGCGTCCTACTTCACCGGCACGGTCGTTATGAACTCTCGGACCTCTTGTGCCGTAGCCGCTGTCTGCAATATTGAATTGATGACGATAACCCCAAGGACCGCCTTGCGGTACTTCCTTGCCTTCGAAATCCATATTACGGCTTCTGAGATTGCTCTTTATGAACTGAGCGATCGGGCTTCCTTTTACGAATGTGGTGAGAACTTTTACGGGAAGTCCGAGGTAAGAAGAAATACTTGCTACATTGGTTTCTGCACTGGTTGCCTGCATAATATACGTATCGCTGCAGTGAACAGGTTGTCCATTGATCGGGGTGATACGTACACCCATACTTGTGGGAACGATTAATGAATAGGTAAAGTCTTTTCTTAATTCCATAGTTTCAAACCTCTTTTTTTATAATTTTTCTGCTCAGGTCGGCATTAAATGCCAACTTCCCTACCTTAATAGTATGATACAAAACCTCTTATGTCAATCATAAAAAGAGTATCTACAAGATTGAGAGCGCTTTAAAGAGCTATTTGTCTATTTTAAACTTTTATTTATGTATCATACACTCTTGTTCGGTCATATACGAAAAGTCGCCTTATTCCTATGCCGTAATAACGGTAGAATTTTCTGCGTCTTTTTTGTATACTTTTTTTCGCAAGAATAAGAAGGTTATGATATGACCGATGGAGGTTAATCCCCAAGTGACAGGATAGCATAAAAAGAGTACGACTACTGTCGGATACCAAGCGAATACCGTTGCCAGCCAAACAATTCGCATCAAACAAACGCCTACAAGAGTGACGACCATAGGCAAGAAGGAATAGCCCATGCCTCGAATTAAGCCCGGATACACGTTCATCAAGCCACCGGTAAAATAAGTAATCATCATGACTTGAAGTCTTTTCATTCCCAAATCGATTACATCCGCTTCGTTGACATATATGCTTAAAAGACTTCTTCCGAATAGAAGTGTAGCGCCTCCTACCACAATCCATGTGGCGAAAACAAGCAATGTGCAAATCTTAGCGATACTGTCGATTCTTTTATATTTTTTTGCACCCATATTTTGACCTGCGAATGTTATGGCTGCGTTATAGTAAGCATTTGAGGTTGTACCGATAAAACCTTCGATATTGCTGGATGCGGTGCTTGCGGCAACCATGGTAGAGCCGAAGGAATTGACAGCGGATTGAATTAAGATATTGGACACGGAAAACAAGATATTCTGTATCCCTGCAGGTACACCTATTCTTATAATATCGATAAGTTTATTACGGTCAATACGTAGTTGAGTCGGTATAAATTGAATATGACTATGGTTTTTCATTAAACTGAGAAGAATCAGAGCCACCGATATATATTGGGAAATGACGGTAGCCCAAGCCACACCGTCCACTGTCATATGGAGTACAAGAACAAAGAAAAGATTCAGTATAACATTGATGACTCCGCTGATGGATAGGTAATACATGGGTCTTTTACTGTCCCCTGATGCACGGAGTATGGCTGCACCGAAGTTATATACCATATTGGCCGGCATACCTAAAAAGTATATTTTCATATATAAAGTAGAAAGGTGTATGATATCGTCCGGTGTTCCCATATACTCTAACAGAGGCTCACAAAAAAGGAGACCTATTACCATGACGAAAAAGCCTCCAATGATACTGATTGCTATGGAAGTATGGACCGAATCATGAATGCCTTTGTAGTCTTGGGCTCCGAAATTTTGTGCAACGACCACACTGGTTCCGACCGATAATCCCATAAAAATGTTGACCAAAAGGTTGATCAATGCCCCGGTTGCACCAACTGCCGCTAAAGGTTGTTTACCTGCAAACTGACCTACGACGATCATATCGGCGGCATTAAATAAAAGCTGAAGCAAGTTAAGGGCCATAATGGGCAAGGCAAATAGCAGAATCTTTCCGAAAAGAGGTCCGCTACCCATATCCGTATCACGGTTGCGTGAAAACATAAGAAAATCCCTTCTTTTTTATGTAATCGTTATACGCCTATGAATGCATTTCTTGATATACACTCTCACAACCGCATATCTATAAAAAGACTACCAAGAAGCGTTGTTTCACAGAGCAAAATGTATTGTTTATATTATACCGGATTGCAAGATCGGATTACAGGGGGATCGATTAAGGTCTTGAAGATGGTTAAGAAATAATCGATCCTATATCCGCCATTCAAACACATTAATGAGCTTTTGCCCTTCTCCGTAAAGATCATGCCATTCCGGTAAGGGTGCCAATCGGATGAATTTGGCACCAAGGTTTTCACAAGTTTTTTTCGACGCAATATTCGTATGGTTGTTAGTGATAATCACCCTATCCATACCGTGAGCACGTATGACCGGAACGATAAGTCGGCATGCTTTCTCCGCATAGCGGTTTCCTCTGTGTTTTTTATCTACGGCATACCCAATATGACCTGAATAGTAAAGGTTTTCGTTGTAACCTACTCGAAAATTGACTCCGCCGATCCTCTTACCTTGTATACGAATATCAAATTCATATCCGGGAACTCTCTTTTTTTCCGGAATTCCTTCCTTTTTTTCTACACAGACCACTTCAATATTACCGTCGGTCATAGCAGGAACATCAACAAAACCGTTGAAGGTGACAGGGAGGGAATTGTAGTATCGAATTTCATGCGCGATTTTCCATTCCACATACTCTTTTGCCGTTTTATTAATAAATTTTTCGATAAATTTGGGCGAAAATTCTTTGGATCGTTTGGTTTTCGTTTCTTTATGCCATCGGTGGTTTCTTTCAATAAAGTTTTTACACTCTTGGGCTGTGGCTCCCGGAATATTCCCGTATTTTGAAACGTCGCATGCAGATATGGCTTCCCATATTGAACTTGCCCAATCGGTATGATGGTATGCATAGCTGCTGGCCTTTCCGATTTCTTCCCGATATTTTTGGACCCATTCGCCTTTGGTTTTACTGATAAAAGCGTCTCTTGCTTTTAGGTCCCATTTCCAATCCAAATAAAGATGCATTAGGATTCCTTCCGCGAAAGAGTCGGTAGGGTCGATTTTACGGGCAAGGTCGTCTAAAGCGTCGCGTCGATTCTCGAGATTTCGAAAGTGTGTCAAATCTTTTTTCTTCCAATCCGAAACGGCGTCCGGGGCAATGTTACCTAAATAATACAGAACATCTCCGTTCGGATTTATTTTATGTGCCATCATCAGATGCATCATTAAGCCGGACATAAATTTAAAGCTTCTCCTTACCTTTCCGATTACGCTGTAATCCTTTGTATTATACCATAGGGGGACGGTTCTCAAGCTTTCATTTTTTAATATTGAAGGCAGCTTTTTAAACCTTAAAAGCTGCCTTCGAGATCTTCTTGGTTTTTAATTTTTGATTTACTCCTTATGATTTTCTTCCGGTTTAATGCTTTGTACCGTACCGTAAGGATGTTGTGGAGGCGCATAAATGGAATACAATTTCATGGGTATGCACCCGGTATTTAATATATTATGCCATTTTCCTGCAGGCACGATTATGATATACCCTTCTTTAACGTTTTTTCGGTAATACAGGTCATCTTCATGATCTCCCATAAGCACAAGACCTTGGCCTTGCTCGACACGTAAAAATTGGTCCAAATGGGGGTGGACTTCAAGACCGATGTCATCTCCTATATTGATGCTCATTAATGTTACTTGGAGATGTTTACCTGTCCACAAGGCTAGACGGAAATTTTCATTTTGCTTTGCTGCTTGTCGGATGTTTATAACGAACGGGTCCGGTCCGTAATCTTTTAAATCATATTTCGGTATGGGATGGCTATAGAAGCATAAGGGCATAAACATCCATAAGGAGGAGGGGTAGCAATACGGGTTATAAATTTGCATTCCCTGAGCACATGGACAATAATAAGAATTTTCATATGGCATCATATTGTTATCAAACATACTGCAATATCTTCCCTGAAATAATACATTATTGATTCTACTGCAAAAAGCTCATTCTTACACTCGTAAAATTACACTAATGACATAATAAAATCCAATTTATGGTATTCAATTGCGATAAACGTCCCGAATTTGGGTATCAGCTACCTCGATTCGAT
>JAAYHZ010000316.1 GCA_012744235.1 Clostridiaceae bacterium | reverse complement strand
TCATCAGGCGATCCAACGGAGCGTACTGCACAACGTCAATGATTTTTTTTGCGTTTTTAAACGTTACGGGTCCTCCGACGGAGATATAGTATCCTTTGTTAAGAACGATTTTCGCCGTTTCCTTGCTGCCGGAAAAACAGTGAAATACTCCCGTTAACCCTTGCGGTTCGTACTCCTGCAAAATCTCCAGGCAATCCTTTGTGGCTTCTCGGTTGTGTATGATAACGGGCAAACGGTATCGTACCGCCAATTCCAAATGCTTGCGGAAGGATTCCATTTGAATCTCTCTTTGGGTGTTTTCGTAATAGTAATCCAGACCGGTTTCTCCGACGGCGACGCATTTTTCATGCGTAAGCATTTCTTCGATTTCGGAAATGTCTTGTCTATAAGTGATGGCCTCGTGAGGATGGAAACCGCAGCAAGCATACATGAAAGGATATTGTTCGGCAAGCATCAAAGACAGGGAAGAAGTCTGCCGATCCGATCCGGCATTTATTACGTAACGAAGCCCGGCTTGGGGCAGTCTTGACAATACTTCGTCCCGATCTTGATCATACCTAGGATCGTCATAGTGAGTATGAACATCTACATAAACCATAAAACAAACCTCGTTTATATTTCGTTAAGGATTACGACTATTGTATTTTCCTCCTTGCTTTTTGTCAAATCGGCGGTAAAACCGTTTCCGTTTCCGAAAAAAAGATGCATAAAATACCGTAATAAAGACTCTTTGTAATTATATAAAACCGTATAGAACGAGCGTATCCGCGTCTTTTGAAGTCCTTGGGAGTTTTCCCGTTTTTGTTTTTTCTTGTTTACGGAAAATTTCCATGCTACAATAATTTTATCAATCGTTTTTGCGGGAGGAAGAAGGATGAGAAATATACCGGTTATTAAGAACGCAATTGTGGCCGTCAGCCGAGATTGTTTTCCGCTGACATTGTCTGCGAGCAGGAGAGATGCCGTTGCCGCATCCTGCGAGTCCAAAGGGATTGATGTCATTAATATACAAAAAGTGATCGAAAACGAAAAAGATACGTTGGAAGTGTTAAAAGAGCTGAAAGACAAAGGCGTGAACGCTTTGACGGTGTTCTTAGGAAACTTCGGTCCCGAAGGTCCCGAGACCATGCTGGCGCAAAGATTCGAAGGCCCCGTTATGTTTGCCGCCGCTTCGGAGGAAAACATCGGCGTATTGTCTTCCGATCGGGGAGACGCTTTTTGCGGTATGTTAAGCGCTTCCTACAACCTTAAGCTTCGGAATACAAGAGTTCATATTCCGGAATACCCCGTAGGCTCTCCGGACGAAATCGCCGAAATGATACGGGATTTTCAACCCATAGCACGAATCCTTGTGGGGATGAAGAACCTTAAGATTATCACCTACGGACCGAGACCCCAAGACTTTTTCGCCTGCAACGCCCCCATACAGCCCTTGTTTGATATGGGAGTCGAGATCATGGAGAACTCGGAGCTCGACCTTTTTGAAGCGTACAACAATCATAAAGGCGATCCGAGAATCCCGTCCTTGGTCAAAGAATACGAAGAAGAGTTGGAAGGCAGGACCACCTATTCGGATCTTATGGAGAAACTGGCGCAGTACGAATTGACGCTCCTTGATTTGATGGAAGCAAACAAAGGCGCTTGCCGATACGCCGTATTTGCCAACAAATGCTGGCCGGCATTCCAAACCCAATTCCATTTTGTTCCCTGTTACATCAACGGAAGATTTGCAAAACAAGGGATACCCATCGCTTGCGAAACCGATATCTACGGTGCCTTAAGCGAATACATCTTGGCCTGTGCCACCGGTTTGCCTCCGACGCTTTTGGACATTAACAATACGGTACCTTTGGACATGTACAACACGTTTGTGAAGGGCAAATACGATTATGAATTAAGAGAACTGTTTATGGGATTCCACTGCGGCAACACGTCGGCATGCTTCGTAAACAAGCCCGTGATGAGCTACCAGCTGATCATGCACCGCTTGCTGGAAGGAGACAAAGAACCCTATATGTCCCGCGGATGCTTGGACGGTTCCTTGAAGGCCGGTCCCGTAACCTTGTTCCGTTTGCAGTCCTCTTCCGATTGCAAACTGAAGTCCTATATGGCCCACGGCGAAATTTTGGATGTGGATCCTTGCTCATTCGGAGGAATCGGCATTATCGGAGTAAAAGAAATGCCTCGTTTCTACAGACACGTGCTTTTGGAAAAGCAATTCCCTCATCACTCCGCCGTCGGTTTTGCCCATGCAGGAAAGACCCTGTTCGATGCCATGAAGCTGTTGGGCATCGACGATTTGTCATACAACCAACCGAAGGGAGAACGCTACAAGACGGAGAATCCGTTTGCATAAAAAAAAGGGGGCGCAACGCCCCTTTTTTTACCGATTACTTGTAGAAATCATGGTCGCCGATGGATGCTACGTAGGTTTTGTTATTGACGATCCAAAAGCTTGTGGACTTATCCGGATTGAGAAAAAACAAAGCCTCTCGATCCGCTATAAAGCCGTTTAGTACCATTTTTGCTACGGTTTCGTACCTTTTGCCCGGCTCCTTGTAAATGGTTCCGTTGGCTGCGGGTGTAAATTGCTTGGGTTGAAAAATGACCTCTTTGACCGTATCGGGAAAGTCCTTCGAATATACCCGATTCATCACCACGGCTCCGACGGCCAATTGCCCGAAAAGAGGCTGGCCTTCCGCTTCGGCACGAATGAGTCTCGACAGCCAATACAAATCGTCTTGGGTATACGGAGCAGGCTTTACGCCTTCTTTCACAGTCAGTCGGACGATTTTTTGATCCCCGTCCCATTCCACCGCCACGTCGCCGGTTTCGGATACAAAACGAAGAGGAACGAATATACGGCCGTTCATATTCATGGCCGGCGCGTCGATAATTTGATGAATACCGTTTACATAGACATTGCTTTCGTTGGATTTTAATAAAATCACTTTTTGATTATGTATAACCGCTGCGTATTTTTCTTCCGGGAACCAATCCACTTCGGCTCCCAACATCTCGCTGATAAATCGAATCGGTACGAAGGTACGGTTCTCGTGAATAAAGCCGTCGGTTAAAACCGGCTGTCCGTTTACCGTAATTTTTACGGGTGACGTCTCCGATAACCCTACGATTAATTTCATACCGGGATAAATGATCGTGGATTTCAAATTGTTCTCTTTCATCAGGTTATCCACCGAGATTCCGAAGCTTTTTGAAATTTTGTATAAGCTGTCGCCTTGCTTCACCGTGTAATAGGTGCCGGCTGCGTGCGCGTGAACGCTTGAAAATAAAGCCAATACCAAAAGGATTGACATAAGAAATGTTTTTATCGCTTTCTTTTTCATGTGTCACACCTTGATATATAAATTGTTTGTTTTCATTATAATCTCCGCACCGGCATCCTTCAATCTGAAAAATCCGGTAAATCCCTTCCGGAATCCGACAGGGGAGAGGCCTTATAGCGAACCTGAAACGTAAAAAAGAGAAAGTTTCGAACGCAAAACAATGTTCTACATGAAAAAAGGATGATATAATGGGTAAAACATGGGAGAGTTTTTATGAAAGATAAAAGAATTATTAAAGCGGCAGGGATATTAATTACTTTCTTTTTAACCGGTATGATGAATACGGTTTTGGCGGTTGTGACACCTCTTATGAATACACAAGCCGGAGTGTCTCTTTTGAATATGGGGCTTGCGGTATCGGTCATGTCGGCATCCCGATTGATTCTGGTAATACCGGCGGGGATTTTAGCCGACAAATGGTCGAAGCCTTGGGTGCTTCGGATCGGTGTTTTTGTCATCATCCTAGGAGGAATTCTTTCGGGATTTGCCCCCTTCGGATTCTTGTTTTACCTTGCCATTGTATTGTTCGGCGGGGGACACGCTTTTATGGACGGCGCCGCAAACGGGCTCATAACGGATTTATACCCGGAAAAACCGGGAAGCGTTTTGAACTTACTGCACATGTTCTTCGGTTTGGGGGGAATGATCGGGCCTCTTGCATTCGGATTGATTTTAAACCGGTACGAAAATTGGCAGTACCCCTTTTTATTCATCGGTTTAACGGGGCTTATCATTTTCCTATTCATACCTAAGCTGCGCTATGAAAAAGCCGAAGCCGCAGGCGGTATCCCGGAAAAGAAAAAATCCGGTATGCCTTTATCCGCCCTTTCCGGACCGCTTTTGTACTTATGCTTCATGTTGTTTGTTATGGTAGGGGGCACCAATACATTCAAATCCTTTACCAACACCTTTTTTGAGTATCATTATTTGGTAACTCCCATGGTTGCATCAACCGCTTTGGCGTTAATCAACGGCGGCGTTACGTTAGGACGATTGGTCTGGAGTATGACGGCGGAAAAGCTAGGATACAATCGTATATTGGCCTTTAGCTTTGCAGGAACCTTGATTACGGGAATAGGGACTTTGATGTCGCCTTCGGCTCTCTACGGCATGATCTTTTCTTTTCTCATCGGCATATTTATGTCACCCTTTTCGCCTATATCCATTGCCATAGGCGGCCTTATGCTTCCCGATAAAAAAGGCGCCTTAACGGGACTGTTTACGGTGTGTGCAAGCTTAGGCAGCATGATTTTCCCCGCATTATGCGGGTATATCGCCGACCAAAGCGGGAGCGTTCAATATGCCATGCTCATTCTGCCTTTAATGACGATCCTTCCTATGATCCTTTTCTTCGGAAAGGCGAGAAGAAGACTTGCGGAAGAAATAGCGGCGGGTAAGCTCCGCTCATCCATAAAATAAATACGAATAGATGTTGAGGTAGTATACAGGAGGTGACAATCGGCATTTTCAACCCCCGGAGAGGGTGATTTTGCCGAAAAAAAGAATGAGGAAAATCATTTCTTCTCTCGTATTCATCATAATCCTTTGTGCTTGTGTCGTTGTTGTTGCAAAACCGTCGTCCCAAGAGGTGGCCGAAGCCATAAAACAGGCCGTTCCGAAAGGATATGCAATCGAAAATACCATAAGCAAGACGGACGAAATCAGTATCAACGATATAATCATACGATACGGGCTGGCCAAAACGGGAGATTCCAAACCTTACTACGGGTACCAATGCGATTTGGTATCCAAATCGAAGGATGATACGCTAACCGTTGAAATTACATCTTTTTATAAAGAACAAGATGCGGCCCATGCCTTATCTTTTTTCAGCGACGGTTACGCAAAATATCTTTCCGGGTTGGATCAAAGCTTAAAACAAATCAAGCGGTCGGAAGAAAAAACCGACTCCGGGACCTATAAATACTTGGATTACACCATGGACGAAATACAAAAGCGAACTACGGCTTTTGTCAAATACAACTATTTAATCGTCCTGTCCTATCCTCTTGGTATCCAAAAAGACGCGGAAGCTTTTACAACGGCTTTATACGAAAAGCTGCAGCAAGCCTCCGTCGCGGATGCAAAAAGCACAAGCCGCCCCTATATGGAAACGACTTTTTCTCCCTCTTGCTTTTCCGAAACGACCGACACCGTGGAAATTACCGTCATCGTTTACTATTCGGAAAATTACACCGGGAAAAAGCCCTTGGATTCCTTTGTCCTTACGGACAAGAAAACCGGTAAAACCGTAAAAAGCCTGCCTTTCGGAACCGGACAAGGGGTATTTACCGTATCCCATAACGATAAAAACGCAACAAGCTATGAATATACCGTATCCTGCGGTGATTTTACCGAGGATATCGTAATCCCGGTTCTGGATGCTTATGTGGAAACGGAAAAGAACATCATAAACGGCATCGTTTACAACGGCATCGCGGCGGACGGGGTGGAAACCTTAAAAATTCGTGTCGTATTAAGCGGAATGAACAAAGGTGTTTTGGACATCCTGCAGCCGGAAACCGGAAAGATCATTTCCCACGGACTGTTCCAAAGGAAAAAAATCAAAAATCCCGGCGAGATCATGGAATTTGAATACGTACCTCCTAAGTATGTTCAAGGGGATTTGAAAAAAGAAACCTTTATGGGAGAAGAGCTTTATTACGTAACGGTACCCCTTCGATTTACATATACTCCGGATAACGGCATTCCCGTGGAATTGGCAACGGAAATTAAGGTATATCGGCCTCCCGTCTTGTTCGTTTCCGGTAAGGATTTACCCGATAAGGAAGAGCAAGGCCTTTTGGATTTTTTGAAAGAGAAAAGATACACCGTATTTCGACACAGCGAGTCCTCCGCGGATGAGGCCTTGGAAATTATGAACGAGCGTTTATCCTCCTACTTGAAGGACTTAAAGGACCGGATGACGGGAAGCGGAATTAAAATTACGTGCTTCGATACGATTTCCTTTGGATTCGGAGGCTTGATCACTCGCAGCTATATCGCTTCCCCCATGTATCGGAACGATATTCGAAAGTGTATACTAATCGCCGTTCCGAACCACGGCCTGAAGGAGAGCGATATTAAGAATTCCCATCAATGGTCGGGATTCGGCGACGTTTTGAAAAAGCAATTGACCTATGACAGCGATTTTTTAAACAAGCTAAACGACGGGGAAGCATACGGAGAACACATCAACGCCATGGTCCAGTATGCCAATCTGTCCTCCTATTCGGGAAAGCCCGGCTTTATGGAAGGTGACGGTGTAATACCTTTGTGGTCCGCTTACTTAAACGGTACGGTGAACAAAACCTATTGGCAGCTGGCTCATTCTCGATCTTTTGCCGATCATACCCCGTCCCTTTTGTATACCGAAGAAGTATACAATGATATCCTCGGTTATTTAAGCGAGGACATTGCTCCGGGAAGATTGTTTCACATGAAGGCGATTCTCTACAAGTCGGAAGGAGAGGTGTCCCTTACCGGTAAAGAAAATACCGCTTTGTTAACGGAGGATGATAACCCGTATCCATTGTCCATCGCCGACAGGGTGACAACCGGAGAAGGACGAGCCGTCGTTCATATCTATCTGGATTCGGTTTTGGTATCCGAAATCTTTTTGGACAAGCACTCTGAGTATGTAATAGGCGACTATTGCGAGGGAATCGTGTACGGAAGCTTGGAAGAAGGCAAGGCTTACATCCGCAACAAAAGCAAAAAAACAAGAAACATACTGTTTTTCGAAGGGGACGCCGGAACCTACAAAAGCTCTTTGCAAAATTCCGAATGCCTGCTGGAAACCGGAAAGGAGCCTGCCGTATCCTGTTATGCGGGAACGGTCTTTTATGCTCTTCACGAATTGGACATGACCGGGGATTTGAAATCGGTAAGCAAAGGGCAAAAGGCGATTGTTGAAAGCGGCTTGACAACGGAGACGGATGAAGAACCGTTCCGGAAGGATTCTTTTTTCAAAAAGAGTATGAAGGATCGCTTTTATCCCGTAAAATTCTACATTGTGGATACGATTAAGGAATTGGCAAGATATGTGATGGAAACCGGCAACTTATCCGGGATGTTCAAGCACAATCGAAGACTTTTAATTCCGATTGCTTTAGGGCTCCTATTGATAGCTGTGACGTTTATCCTTTTGACCAACCGGAAAATACGATTTTTCTTGTTTGTGGCGGCGATCGTTGCAGCCGCGATTTTCATCGTTATGAAAATTAAAGGATGATGTCATATTAAAGAAATGAAAATGCTTTTACCGTAAATAGCCAAGTATAGGACGGTCCTTCCTGAATGATAATAAGTCTATGAAAAAATTCAAACGGAGGATCATGATGAAGAAAATTGTTTCTTTGGTATTGGCATGGACCCTAATCATGACGGCCGGTGTCGCTTATGCCGCCGGCAATATGTCGAAAATTGAAAAAAAGTACTTGGAATTCTATAAAGCTCTGATGGAGCAAAAAGTCAAAGACCGGTTGATTTCCAAAGAGGATGCGAACAAAAAGATCGCCGATTTGGAAAAGAAAATGAAGGAATCGGAAGGCGACATCATTTACAAACGGTTCTCCATGGAAAAGAGGAAAGACTTTTCAAAAGGCGAATTGAATGCTCTTCCGAAGGAACGGAAAGAACCGCCGAAAAAACCTCTAGAAACCCGGGAAAAAAGCGATGAAAC
>JAAYHZ010000315.1 GCA_012744235.1 Clostridiaceae bacterium | reverse complement strand
TCGCACTTTGGATTTACTTTTAAATGTTAAACTCTCGCTTTTTCAAGCTTAAGTTTGACGGGTTCAATACACTGTTCATTTTTCAAGGTTCTGTGCCGTCTCAAACGACAGCTTTGTCATATTAGCATTTTCCGTCGGGACTGTCAAGGCCTTTTTAAAACTTTTTTAAAAGGCTCCTTTTCCGCTTTTCCCGGACGGCTCGGCTATATTAACACGTAAAAAGGACAAAAGTCAACCCGTTTTTCACATGTATTTTCCGGATATTCATCTACATTTAACCTCTCATTTTCTTCAAAAAGAATTCATCCTTTCATTATTATTTTCTCATTAAATTCTAATATTCATCTTATGGTAAACTAATAGTACCTCCGTATGATGTAATTAACAAAGCAAATACATCAAAAAAGAGGTGTTCATAAATGATTACAATGGAAATGATTGATGAATTCAGGAAAAGAACCGGTTGCAGCTACCAAGAAGCAAAATTGTTTCTTGAACGCAACAACGGAGATTTGGTGGAAGCTGTTGTGGATTATGAAAGAGTTCACAGCAAAATTAAAAACGATAAGAAGTCAACCGCAGGAGACTTTTTCAAAAAGGCAAACCAAACGAAGTTTGTCATCGAACACAACGGCTCTACCGTACTAAACCTATCGGTATTGGTTTTAGGCATATTGGTCCTCCTCACATTGCCGGTATTCCCGGTGATACTCGTAAGTTTATTGGTCGCCCTGCTTCTCGGATGCAAAATCAGTATCAAAAAGCATACGGGTGCGGAAGTACGCATTAACGAGATCGTATCGAGTATCACCGATACGAGAAACCAAGAAGGACAATAAGCTTAAAGGATCTTAAAAATTATTAAAGGAAGTGGTATGCATATGATTACTATGGAAATGATTGATCAGTTCAGAAAAAGAACCAATTGCAGTTATGAGGAAGCGAAAATGTATTTAGAAAGAAATAACGGCGATATCGTGGATGCCATCGTGGATTTCGAAAAAAATCACGGTAAAGTGAAGTACGAAGCGAAAAGCTCCAAATTCAAGGATTTCTTTTCAAAAGCCTATCGCACAAGGCTGGTTGTGGAGAATAACAACACCGTTATCTTGAACCTGTCGCTGCTGTTTGTCGGTTTGTTCGTCCTCTTCACGTTACGGTCCTTGCCGATTATCATCATCAGCTTCGTTATCGCTTTGCTTTTGGGATACCGGTTCGGTATTCAGAAATATACCGGCTCCCACGTGGATATTAACAAGTTTTTCAACGACGCATCCAAGAGCGTCCACACGTATCATCAAAATCACGGACCTCATCAACCGGAAAGCAAAAGCGACCAAGACAATAAGCCGAATGAATACACGGTGGAGTAGCAAAAGAGAATACGGAAGAAAGGATGTAACACTCGACCCCGGGCAAAAGAGAATTCTTTTGCCTTTTCCCGTATTCTCCTTTTTCATATTTGCATAAAAACGATAAAAAGTCTTGATATAATGATGGAAGAACGAAAAAGAGCGAGAGGATGAAAAATGAAGAAAACCATCTTAATAATCGAAGACGAGCAAAAAATCGCCCGATTTTTACAGCTGGAATTGGAGCATGAAGGATACGCCGTAAAAGTGGCATACGACGGGCTGAAGGGCTATGAAATGGCCTGTGAGCCGGATATTGACTTGGTCATACTGGATTTGATGCTGCCCGGCTTAAGCGGTATCGAGGTGTGCCGAAGACTTCGGAAGGTTTCCCAAGTCCCCGTTATTATGCTGACCGCCAAAGACGACGTATCGGATAAGGTCATGGGACTGGATATGGGCGCCGACGATTATTTAACCAAGCCTTTCGCTATTGAAGAGCTTTTAGCCCGTATCCGTGTAGCGTTGAAGCGTTCCTTGCCGAAAACAAAACCGGAAGAGAATGTCTTATCCGTAGGGCTGCTGACCTTGAATCCCGGTACCCGCGTCGTTAAATACGACGGTCATCCCGTTGAGCTTTCAAAAACGGAATTCGACCTTTTGGAGTATTTACTAAAGAACAAAAACATCGTTTTAACAAGGGACCGGCTCCTCGAAGGAGTATGGGGATACCAATACGGAGGCAATACCAACATTACCGACGTTTATATTAAATATTTAAGAGACAAAATCGACAACCGTTTCCATGTTTCCATTATTGAAACGGTCCGAGGGGTAGGTTACAGAATAGCCGATGAACAATAAAACGCCCGTAAACAAAAAGACCGCCAAAGCAAAGCTCTTTGCGGTTATAAGCTATCCTTTTAATGCCATTAAAAATTTAGGATTGAAAACCCGCTTTTCCATATCCTTTCGAATCACTCTGCAGAATATGAGGCTTTTGCTTCAATATTCCGTTTTGGCGGTCATAGCGGTAATCGTGGGGATGATCTTGGTATTTTCAAAAAACATCCCTTTTTCAAGGTACCATGATTTTACTCGTTCTCTTCGAATCGAAGAAACGAAAGACATAGAGGAATTCTGTCGTACCGAGAACATATCCATCCGTATATACAATAATAAAAACCAAAGAGTATACGAATATCCCGATTCTTTTATCGCGAAAGAATACCTGCCCATACCTTACGCATTCCATACGGGACAAAGCTATTATTTGTCCTTGCCCTATGCGGTCAGAGTCGGAGAGCAAACCTATCACGCCAACCTGTATATCGACGTTTCTTTTTACGTTTTGTCCGGTTTGTCCATATTGAAAATACTGGCCGTCTCCTTGCTGGTCATTATTCTTCTTATCGGGTACCGATCCTCAAAGGTAGCTAAAAATCTATTGTCGCCTCTTCGGGAATTAAGCCAAACCCTAAGGCAAATATCCGAAAGCAACATGACCTCTCGAATCAATATCACCGATTGCAAATACGAGCTGAAGGAGATTGCCCAATCCTTTAATCAAATGATGGACTCCATTGAAGCTTCCTATCAAAAGCAAAAACAGTTTGTGTCCGACGCCTCTCATGAATTGAGAACGCCCATATCCGTCATCCAAGGATATGCCCATATGCTGAACCGATGGGGAAAAAACGATCCGAAGGTGATGGAGGAAGCCATCGAAGCCATCATGGAAGAAACGGAAAACATGAAGGACTTGGTGGAAAAGCTTCTTTTTATAGCACGATCGGATAAATCCACATTTCAATTGGAGAAAACTCCCTTTGATCTGTCATCGCTAGTTTCGGATCTTATCAAGGAGTTTTCATTGATTGCACCGAAAAAGCAATTCGTTTTCAAACCTTTTGCAAGTCCCGTTGTAACGGCGGATAAAAACAGAATCAAGGAGGCCTACCGTATTATCATGGATAATGCCGTCAAATACACGGGAAGCAATGGCGTCATCACCCTTTCGGTTTTTCTTGAGGGTAATTTTGCATGCGTGTCCATCGCCGACAACGGTCCCGGGATTCCGAAAGAGGAGCTTCCGAAAATTTTCGACCGCTTCTATTCAAGAAACCGCGGATCGAAGGAAGCGGAAAGCAAAAGCCACGGGTTGGGTCTTGCATTGGCAAAAATCATCGTTTTGGCCCATGGGGGGAAAATCACCGTTAAAAGTACCTTAAACATAGGTACCGAATTTATTGTCAAAATTCCGGTAAAATAGCAAAGTCCGTAAAGCGCACACCTTACGGACTTTCACATTCTTAGACCTGTTGTACGGCTTTCGCCTTTTTTAGTTTCAATCTTTTTCTCCGCGTATTGCGTACATTAATGACGATAAAAGGCTGTAATATCGATATTCCCATTACGATGCACCAATAGGTCCAATGCAAAGGAGCGGTGGAAAATACGTATGCAAGGGGAGGAATGTATATAACCGTCAGCAGCATTAAGAAGGATACGGTAATAGCTAAAAGCAAAATTTTGTTCGAGAAAAGATTGATTTCCGTAATGCCCTCCCTTTCGCTTTTACATTCCAAAACATGAACCAGCTGGGCGGTGACCAAATGGGCAAAGGCCGCCGTTCGAGCCGTTATCAAATCCCCTCCGATGTATTGTACCAACCAATAGATAAACAAGGTGCCCAATCCGATGGTGATTCCTCGGAATATGATTTTACGTCCCAAACCATCCGAGAATATATCACTATCCTTGGGAACCGGAGGACAGTCCATTACGTCCTTTTCTCCGGGTTCAAAGCCTAACGCTACCGCCGGGAAGCCGTCGGTCACCAAGTTAACCCATAGGATCTGAATCGGAACCAAAGGCATGGGAAATCCTGCGATAGCCGCTACAAACATGGTCAAAACCTCTCCGATGTTGCAGGACAAAAGATATCGGATGAAACGCCGAATATTTCGGTAAATAATTCTTCCTTCTCTTACGGCCGTTACAATGGTATTGAAGTTTTCGTCCAATAAAACAAGGTCCGCCGCTACACGGGTAACATCGGTACCGTTTATGCCCATGGCCACTCCGATGTCCGCTTCTTTTAACGCGGGAGCATCGTTCACGCCGTCACCGGTCATGGCCGTAACATATCCTTTTCGTTTAAAGGACCTTACAATTTCCAATTTGTCGGCAGGAGATACCGCCGCATACACGTACGTATTGTCGGTGATTTTATCCAGTTCTTCTTGGCTTAAGCCCCGTAATTGAGATCCGGTGACCACTTTTCCGTTCTCGGGTAAAATGCCCACTCTTCGGGCTACGGCCGCCGCCGTTCCCGGTTGGTCTCCCGTTATCATGATCGCCGTAATGCCGGCTCTCTTGCAAAGCTCTACCGACTTATCTACGCCGGCACGAGGCAGATCCTCCATAGCCTCCAAACCTGCAAAAATCATCTTGGATTCCGTGGCTTCCGTCATTTTGGATACGGTCTTCCAGCAAATACCCAGTACCCGCATGCCTTGGTACGCAAGGTCTTTGTTGTGCCTTTGCATCTTTTGCTTGTCTTTTTCCGTAAGGGGTCTTACCGTTTTTCCATCCATAATGCGATCCGACATGGACATGATGACATCCGGATTGCCTTTTGTCAGCATAATTTTATGTTGATTTTTTGTTTCCACAATAACGGACATGCATTTTCGATTGGAGTCAAAAGAGATTTCTCCTACTCGTTTGTATCTATTCAATATATTCAAAAGATCCGGATAAATTTTTTCGATGTATTCCAATAAGGCGATTTCGGTAGGGTCCCCGGAATATTCAAGCCTGTTATTCGAATTATTGATATGTACATTGTGGCATAAGGCGAAGGTAAGAAACAGGATGTCTTCTTGGGTGTATTCTTCCTTCAAGCCTTTTGCAGCAAGCTCCGGCTTCATTTTCGTTATATCCGGTATCGTTTGCTTTACCGTCATTTTGTTTTCGGTGATGGTACCGGTCTTATCCGAACAGATAACGCGGGTATTCCCCAATGTTTCCACGGCGGAAAGCTTTCTTGCCAACGCATTTACCTTCACCATTTTATTCACCCCGATGGCCAAGGCTACGGTGACGACCACCGGCAGTCCTTCCGGTATGGCGGCTACGGCTAAGCTGATGCCGGAAAGCAGCATATCCAGCCAATCGCCTCCGTTTAAAACGCCGATAAGGGCCAGGACGGCGCAAATTCCCAAACAGCCGAGAACCAGCCACTTGCCCAATCGAGCCAGTCGATTTTGAAGAGGCGTGCTCTCGTCGTCGGACTCGGATATCATTCCCGCTATCTTTCCCATTTCCGTCCGGCTGCCGGTTTCGGTGACAATAGCCATACCGTGGCCGGACACGGCAACGGTGCCCATAAATATGCGGTTATCTCCCTTCGAATCGGCGGTTTTGAACACCGGTACCGATTCGCCGGTCAATAGGGATTCGTCCACCTTAAAATCCGTACATTCGACCAGCTCACCGTCGGCACCGATCCGATCGCCGCTTTCAACCACCAGAAGGTCTCCCGGTACCAAAAATTTCGTTTCGATGGTTTTAACCGCTCCGTCCCTTTTCACCTTTGACATAGGTGCCGCCATGGCTTTTAACGAATCCATTGTCTTTTCCGTCTTGTATTCCTGTACAAAACCCAATATACCGTTAAAAATCACAATGGCAATGATGACAAAAGCCTCGATCTCTTCCCCTAGAAAGATGGATGCAACGGCTGCCGCCAAGAGAATTAAAGTCATAAAATCGGCAAATTGATTGAAGAAGAGAAAAATCGGTCTTTTTTTCTTCCGCTCTTTAATTTGATTGGTACCATACCGATTCAACCTTTCTAAGGCCTGCTGTTCCGTTAATCCCGTCTGTAAAAAATTTTCCTGCAATTGAAAACTCCCTCCATCAATAACCTTTGTCCTAATCATATTGAGGAGGGAGTCGAATTATACCTGACCTTGTCTATTTTTTCAGCTTCTTTACATAATCCAAGGCGGCTTTTCCTGCCATCGCTCCTTGACCTACCGCCACCGAAATCTGTTTAAATACGCCGGTGCAGTCGCCGCAAGCAAAAAGCCCCGGTATGCCGGTAGAGCCGTCCTTTTCCGTTACAATGGCATTGTTTTCGGTCAAAACACCCAGTTTTAAGGCAAACTCTACGGCGGAGGCACTGCCGTAAGCAACAAAGATGCCGTCTACCTCTTCCGCCGTACCGTCGGTAAATTCGATTTTTTCTACAAATTCGCTGCCGGAAACGGAAGCAATGGGCTTATCCGTCACCTTAAACTGCGAAAGCATCTTTTCCGATTGTTCATCGACTTCGAGTTTTTTGCCGTTGGTAAAAAGGGTGATATCCTCCGTATAGGTTAAAAGCTCCGATGCTTCATGGACGGCATAATCGGTGTAGCCTAAAACCCCTACTTTTTTATTCCGGTAAAAGAATCCGTCGCAGGTGACGCAATAGCTGATCCCTTTTCCTTCAAATTCTTTAATTCCCTTTAAAGCCAATTTTCTGCCGGGCTGGCCTACCGCCAGTATGACCGATCGGGCGCGATACGTGTTTTGTTTCCCGATAACGTTAAATGCATCGTCGTAAGAGATGCCCACGATCTCATCTTGGGCGAACTCCACGCCCAAACGCTTCGCTTGCTTGATTCCGTTTTCCAATAACTCTTTTCCGCTTATGGTTTCGGGAAACCCGTAGTAATTATCGATTTTATCCGCTTTGTATAAAGAGCCGAAATCCTTGGCTACCACCAAGGTGGAGCAATTGCCTCGTACCGTGTATAAAGAGGCGGATATGCCTGCCGGCCCCTGTCCATTAACAATTACATCAAACATATTCTTGTCTCCGTCTCGTCCGTATTTGCTATCCATTATATCACAAAAGATATAAATGCTACATATACTAAAGTGATGCTGCGAAAGCGTTTTTACTTTTTCAAAAATATCATAAATCCTTTTGCAGCGGAATAAAGTTAAGTAACGGTATACGGAGGTACGGACATGAAGTACGACTTGGATTCTAAATTCGTAGAAAGGTATATGAAGCAAAACGGCAAGCAAGTAAACAAAAAAATCGACAAAGCCATCGAAATACTGAAAAACGAAGATACGGAAGAATTGAAAAAGAAATTGCGTAATGTCGATTTGGAACAGCTGAATAAAAAAATCGACGAATTTGACAAAAGCAAGCTGAAAGAATTGAACATCGACTTGGATAAAGTCAAAAGCAGACTCACCCAAAAAGATTTCGAATACATGGAGAAGCTCCTTGGAAAAGACGGACCTGAAATCATGAAAAAAATGAAAAAGATGCTGTTTGACTAACGATTCCATGAAGGAGGCGTAAAATGGCGGATATAGACGACAAAATCGATATGATAGCAGGCATGCTGGGTCAAGAAAAGGTCCCGGATGATATGAAGGATATGATTAAGTCCTTCATGTCGAAATTGGAGGACGGAGAAAAGTCTTCCCCTGCCCATGACAACAGCTTGGAAGTATTAGGGGACGCAAAGAACGTAATCGAAAAACTGCAGAAAATGAACGACCCTAGAATTCATTTGCTTCTCGCCATTAAGCCATTTTTAAACAGCAGAAGACAAAAAAAGGTGGCTACATGCGTCAATATCTTAAGAATAGCTATGCTTACGGAGCTTTTTAAAAACGATTAAGGAGGGTGCCATGGTTTCGGTGCGTTCAAATGTATATACCAATCCTAAAAGGCCTTCCGAACCTTCGGACAATCGTCGGATTCCGTTGCCCGACGAGTTGTCCAAAGGCAAGGAAGAAAAACTGCTGCCGGATTATTCGTTAAACACCATCCTAAGAAAGATCAAGGATAATATCGAATTGGACGATATCATACTTTTGGTTCTCGCTTTGGTATTGCTAAAGGACAAAAGCGACGATAAGATTCTTCTGATTCTGATCATCTACATATTGATTGACTTTTAACTCGCCGATTCATGAATATTTCTTTCTTTTAGAAGACAAACTATTTTAAAAAGGAAACGTACAAAAAAGGAAGTGATATTCGTGAAAAGGAAATATTCCCGCTTTTTATTCATTATCATTGCATTTATTTCGGTGCTGTCCATAACGGCATATGTATACTTGACCGACACCAAAGAAGTTTTATCCAAATACGGATCTCGCGGGCAAGAAGTCACCAATATTCAAACCCGCCTTAAAAATTGGGGATATTATAAAGGGAAAGTAGACGGGATATACGGATATCAAACGGCCAATGCCGTAAAGGCATTTCAGAGGAAGAACGGCCTTAAGGTAGACGGCATTGCAGGTCCTCAAACCTTAGCCGCATTAGGACTGCCCACGGGGCAGACCGGCGGAGGCGGAGGGAACCAAACCACATCCAACAGCGATTTGAACCTATTGGCTCATT
>JAAYHZ010000314.1 GCA_012744235.1 Clostridiaceae bacterium | reverse complement strand
GCATAAAAAAACACCATATGTAACGCAGTTTTTTCAAAACGCACTACATATGGTGATAAAAAGCTTTAATAATTTTTCAATAATTTATTTAAAATTTACTCTAAATTCCCTCTTTTTCAAACATTCCTTCGCTTCTGCGCACGGAAATGCTTAATACGATTCCCATGGCAATAAAATTCGTAATCATGGCGCTGCCTCCTGCGCTGACAAAAGGGAGGGGAATCCCCGTAATGGGAAGCAATCCGATGTTCATTCCTACGTTCTGAAGGAAATGGTACATGTAAATCCCGCCGAATCCCGCTGCAATGAAAGAGCCGTACAAGTCGTCGGCAGTCGACGCGATATAAAAGATGCGAATAATAAGAACGGTAAACAGTATCAATAATATACCGGCTCCAATGAATCCCAACTCTTCTCCCACCACGGAGAAAATGAAATCCGATTCTTTAATGGGAATACCGTTGTTTTGGGTCTGAATCCCGTTAAAAAGCCCTTGTCCGAACCACTGACCGGAGCTTATAGCCGTTTTTGCCTTATTAATTTGATACAAATCGTCCGCCGATTGCAATTCCGGCTGCAGTAGCGATAAAATGCGGTTTTTTTGGTAAGGCTTCAATACAAATCGCCAAACGATAGGAAAAGCGGCTCCTAAAACCCCTCCTCCAATCAAGATGTAACGAAATTTGATACCGAATGTAAACAACATAACGGCAAAACTGACGACAAATGCAAAGGCCGTACCCAAATCCGGCTGTTTGGCGATCAAAGCTACGGGGATAACGGAAAATACGATAAACATAAAATAGTATTTGATCTTCTTCTCCGCCGTCCTCATTTTTTCCAAAAGAAGCGCAAGAAGCAAAACGTAAGTGATTTTCGCAACCTCTGCAGGCTGAAACTTAATCAAACCCGGTATGGACAACCAGCTTACGGCTCCCACTTCGTCTCGGCCTTCACCTACAAAAAACAGTGCACCAAGCAAGGCTATGCTTATAAAATAAAATAATAAGGCGAAAGCTTTAAAGATCCTGTAATCAATAAAATTCAGGAACAAGCAAATCAAGGTACCGGCGATCGCCATGTACACTTGGGTTTTGTATATACTTGCACCGTACTTCATACTGTAAGTGGCGCTTTTTAAAACCACCAAGCCGAATACGGTAATGGCGATCATCGTAAGAAACAATATATAATCAAACTTTTTTATGTGGTCAACGGCCTTAACCTTTGCTACCAATTGCATTTTTTACAATCTTTCCTTTTACCATGGTAAATTGAACGTTAATGTTTCCGTCGAAAATAACGATATCGGCATCTTTACCCGGCAGCAAGCTTCCTTTTTCTTTGTCGATATTCATAATTCTCGCAGGTGTCGAGGTCATCATTCGTACGGCATCCGTCAAGGGTACATCGGCCAATTGAATCATATTACGGACCAAACGGTCGGCGGTAGCTACGCTTCCTGCAAATGCCGTTCGATCAAGCAGCTTCGCCACTCCGTCTTCGATAACAACCTCCATACCGTTTTTAAGGCTTCCCAAGATGGACTTGCCTTCCGGCATCCCGGCTCCCCTCATGGAATCCGTGATCAAAGCGATATGAGAAGGCCCTTTGATTTTATAAATCAGCTTCAAAAGGCTTGCAGGCAAATGACTTCCGTCTGCAATGATTTCTACCGTCATATCGTCAATCAAGTACGCGCTTTCGACCACGCCGGCATAACGGTAGGCATTTATTCTTCGAACCATGGACATTCCGGAATACAAATGGGTCACATGGGTAAATCCGTTTTCAAAAGCCTCTTGGACTTCGGAATAAACGGCATTGGAATGAGCGATGGCAGGCAAAATGCCTCTTTGGGTCAGCATGCGGCCGACGGCCATTGCGCCCTTTAATTCCGGAGCCATACTCCACCTTATGATATCATCGGTCCAGCTTAATATTTCTTCCGCCTCTTCGATGGTAGGATCCTTGATGTATCTCGGATCTTGGGCCCCCTTTTGCTCCATGCTGAAATAGGGACCTTCCAAATGGAAGCCTACAAAATCGGCACCGTTATGATCGGAATTTTTCGCCGCTTTAAACACGGAAAACGTGTTTTTCAACTCTTCGTTGGAGCTGGACAACGTGGTGGGTATAATGGAAGTTGTTCCATGCTGTGCATGGCATTCGGAAGCTTTAATGTACGCTTCCACGGTTCCGTCCATAAAATCCGCATCTCCGCCGCCGTGGGTGTGAATATCGATGAACCCCGGAGAAATATACAATCCTTTTGCATCTATTTCAACAAAATCATCGGATTGGATGTTCTCGTTCCCGACATAGCTGATTTTTTGACCTTCAATAATCACGCATCCGTCATTGATGACTTTATAGGGCGTAATTACTTTCCCGTTATAGATCTTAAATTTTTTCATGGCCTACACTCCTCGTTATATGATGTTAGTTTATTCATGAATAGAGGATTCATCCTCTGCTTTCTCATTTAAGTCTTCCGATTCTTGCTCCTCTACGTCTTCCTCCTCGTCGGGATTCGAATCGTCGTCGGTTGTTTTTTCTTCGGATTGCCCTTTTATTACTTGTACCAAATCGGAATATTCGGACTTATCTTTTTTCTCCTCTTTTTTCGATTCGGTAATTTCCGGGAAAACGTAATCGGGATCATAAAATTCCGACTGTATAAGATGCGGTAACTTCTTTCTGCGTATGACAAACAGGGCGCCAAAAACAAGAACGAACAATACGGCCAATAACTGAGATATACGGAAGGACCCTAACATAAGGCTGTCCGTACGAAGACCTTCAATCCAGCTTCTGCCAAGTCCGTATAAAAACATGTATCCGAAAAAGACTTCCCCGTCCAGTTTTTTGTTTTTACGCAGCCATATTAAAAGAAAGAATGCTGCAAAATTCCACAAAGACTCGTACAAAAACGTAGGATGAACCGGTAAATCCGGGTTGACAATTATGCCTTGAGCGGCCAAATCGTTTTGTCGGCTGCGAAGATAACTGCTGATTCGATCCCCGGTCATTCCCCAAGGTAAATTTGTGTTTACGCCGAAGGCTTCTTGGTTCACGAAGTTACCCCATCTGCCGATGGATTGGGATAATGCAAAGTAAGGTGCGGCAAAATCAAAAATGCGCAAAGGTATCAGCTTCTTCTTTTTGCTGACGAAATATCCCGTAACGAAAGCTCCGATGACAGCTCCGTAGATGGCCAGGCCTCCTTGCCTGAAATCAAAAATGGCACCGATATTGCCTTTGAACGTCTGCCAATCGAATATGACATAAAACAATCGGGCACAGACAATGGCAACCGGTGCACTGAATAATATAATATCGTACAAATCGTCTTTGTTGATTTTGAACTTACGAGCGGATGCTCCCGCCAAAATCAATGATAATGCAAATCCGAAAGCGATAAGCAAACCGTACCAGAAAATGGGTATTCCAAACAGCCGAAAAGCTACCCTTTCAATGTACAGCGTCACTCCTCCAAAAAGATTCGGAAATTGAATAAATGACATTCTTGCACCCCTTCCAACTGCAAATCGTATTCTTGGATATTATAACACATTCGCAAGTCAATCTTTATAGTTAATCGCAAAGGCGATATCGTTCTTAATTTGCGCTACCAACGAGTCAAAACCGTCAAATCGCATTTCGTCTCGGATCTTGTATTTAAACTCGATAACGATTTCATGATCATACATAAACCCCTCGTTATATCCGATCAAATGGGTTTCAATGGATACCGTATTGCTATCCGATACGGTAGGTCGGATACCGATGTTGGTTACCGACCGATACTTTTTCCCTTTATAATACGTATCGGTTACATACACCCCTCTTTGAGGCATCAAATACTTGCGATCCGGTATGATATTGGCGGTAGGCAACCCTAAATGAGTACCTAACCGATTTCCTTGGGTAACTATACCGGTCATGGAATAGGTTCGTCCCAGCATTTCGTTAGCCTTCGGGATGTTTCCGTTTGAAATCAAGCTTCGGACGGCGGTACTGCTGACGACTTCGTCGTTTAGAATAACCGGCGGTATAATAATCACATCAAAGCCGTGTCGCTGCCCTTCTTTTTTCAATAGCTCGGTATTCCCTTTACCGTCTTTTCCGAAGAAGAAATTAAATCCGGCAACGATCAATTTGGCATTGAATTTTGCGATTAAAATATCGTGGATGAATTCTTTCGGTGAAAGATCCGCATACTCTCGATCAAAAACATCGAAAAAGATATTTTCTACTCCGGCGACTTTTGCCGTTTCGATTTTTTGCTCGTTCGTAATAATGAGAGGGACAGGCTCCGGCTCCAACACAACGGACGGATGCTCTTCGAAGGTATAAATCCATGACGTAAGATTCCGTTCCTTGCAAATACCGGTTAACGTATTGATCAATTTCATATGTCCCAAATGCAAACCGTCAAAGTTACCGAGCCCTAAACCGCTTGGGCGGTCCGTTTTAAAATTCGGATTTGTTCTACCGTAAAATACTTCCATTTCGAACCTCTTATCTATACGGATGGCAAAACAGTTTTTTCCCCTTTAAATAACTCAAAGAATCCATGATAACAAGCTCCCCTAATCCGATAAACCCTTGGTCTTGGGTATATACGGACACCGTTTGCCTTTCTTTATCGATTTTTCTTTTCAAAGCTATTTTTTTACCGTCTAGGTAATCTTTCGTTTCCTTGTTGTTCAAAACAATCTTCTCATACTTTTCAAACAAGTCCGCTACCGGAAGCAAAGCCTTTTGGCCCTTTTCCTGCAGCTCTTCGAAGCGAAGGGAATCCTCGATTCGGTAGGGTCCGGATCGGGTGCGTACCAGCTTACCCATGCAGCCGCAAGTGCCTGCCGCGATTCCGATATCCCGACAAAGACTTCTTATGTAGGTACCTCTCGAGCATTTTACCAAACCTTTGAAACAAGATGCCATGTACTCTTTCCCATCCACCGAAACCTTTCGAATCGAAGGCTCTTCTTCTATGGTTATGGAATATACGGTGACTTTTCTTTCGGGTATTTCAACCTCGGCATTTTTTCTTGCGTATTCGTATAATTTTCTTCCTTCGACCTTAATTGCCGAATAAATCGGCGGCTTTTGGATGATTTCTCCCGTAAACTCCTTTATACACGCTTCGACCGTCGAATAAGGAATATTGTAATCCGATACGCAAGTAACGCGGCCCGATATATCGTCCGTATCCGTGGAAATCCCCAAAAGAATCTCCGCAAGATATTCCTTTTGCTCGTCTTCCAAATAAGCGCAAGCTCCGGTCGCCGAACCGATGAATACGGGCAAAACGCCTTCCGCATCCGGATCCAATGTACCGGCGTGGCCGCACTTTTTTACATTCAAAAGCCTCTTCACTTGCGAGACGGCTTGAAATGAAGTGATTCCCGCAGGCTTGTATAAGTTTACAACGCCGCATGCCAATGTTCCGTCTATCACGGCGCCATGCTCCCTAACAAGTATTGAACAACCTCTTCTTCCACATGCCTAAGGTCTCCTTCCACCGTACATCCGGCGGCATTTTCATGACCGCCGCCGTTAAACCGGCGAGCCGTTTCGGAAACGTCCACAACACCGGAGCTGCGAAAGCTGACCTTTACCTTTCCGTCCCGGGTTTCCTTGAAAGAGATGGCAACCTCCACGCCTTCCACGTTCCGAACATAGTCGACGAATCCGTCGCTGTGCTCTTCTTTCGCGCCGACTTCTTCGTAGTCTTTCCGAGTAATTCGAATGATTCCGATTTTGCCGTTATGGACAAGGGACGCCTTCGGCAGTACCCGCTTTAAAAGCTCCATTTGGGGCTTTGGCATCAAATCGAAAACCTGCTTACAGATGTATTCAACATCAATACCGCAGTCGGTCAATATACCGGCAATTTCATGGGTTCTTTTCGTTGTATTTGCATAGCGAAACCCGCCTGTATCCGTCGTAATCGCCGTATACAGACATGAAGCCGTAAAGGTATCCGGAACGTATCCCGGATCATAGGAAACTAAAAAATCGTATATGATCTCTCCCGCAGCCGCCGAAGACAGCGATACATAATTCAAATCCCCATACATCTTGTTGGTTTTATGGTGATCCATATTGACGGTTATCGGCGCGGATTTATACAATTCGGCTCTTTTACCTAGCATGCTCATGTCGCCGCTGTCGATGGAAATAGCCAAATCAAACCTTTTTGCCGGTACATCCGGATAAATGTAGCGCTGTTTTTTTTCTCGGAAGAGAAATTGGTATTTATAGGAGCATTCCTCTTCATAGATGATGTAAGTTGTTTTCCCCTGCCTGTCTAAGAACTCTTTCAATGCCAGAGAGCTTCCGATGGCATCACCGTCCGCCATGATATGGGGAAATATGGCAATTGTTTGAGCATCTTTCACAGCCTTGATAATTTCCTGCATATGACACCGTTCTCTTTCTGAAAAATGCCTTGCCGTTTTCGACAAGGCATTCTTTTCCGATATTTTCTTTTACTTTCCCTCGTTTATTTTCTTAAACAAAAGATTGATATGAGCGCCGTGCTCAATGGAGTCATCCAATTTAAAAGTAACCTTCGGCGTATACCGTATATTTAATCTTGCACCTAATTCCTTACGAATAAATCCTTGTGCCGCTGCCAGCCCTTCCATGCATCGAGCTTTATCTTCCTCGGTGCCGTACACGCTGACATAACACGTAGCTTCCCGCATATCGCCGGTAACTTCCACCGAGACTATACTGACCATTTCGGGGATTCTCGGATCCTTTAATTTATTTTGTATGATATCGCTTAATTCCTTTTTTACCGTATGCGATATTCGATCAATTCTAGAAGCCATATCCTTCACTCCTTTTTTATGAGTTGACGACGTAACTCCTTATTTATTCACCTCTACCATTTCATAGAGTTCGATAATGTCTCCCTCTTTGATATCATTGTAGTTTTCCAAGGATAAACCGCATTCGTATCCTTTTTGCACTTCTCTGACGTCGTCTTTAAATCGCTTGAGGGAAGCCAATTTCCCTTCGAATATAACGATACCGTCACGCACCAGTCGAACGTTATCGTTTCGAGCGACCTTCCCGTCGGTAACATAGCAACCCGCAATGGTTCCGACTCCCGAGATTCTAAAGATCTGGCGGATTTCCACATGTCCGGTTACCACTTCCTTATACGTCGGATCCAACAGCCCTTTCATAGCGGCTTGGATATCTTCGATGGCATCGTATATGACACGATAGAATCTCATGTCTACCTTCATGCCCTTTGCTAAATCGGTAACGTTGGCGTTAGGTCGAACGTTAAATCCGATGATAATGGCATTGGATACCGCCGCCAATTGAACGTCGGACTCGTTTACCGTACCGACAGCGCCGTGGATGATATTGATTTTTACTTCAGCGTTGGACAGCTTTTCCAAGGACTGTTTTACGGCTTCTACGGAACCGTGAACATCCGCTTTCACAATCACGTTCAGTTCCTTCACCGTACCCGCTTGAATCCTGTCAAACAAGTCTTCCAGGGTGATTTCGGCATTGCTGTGGCCGATGGTGGATTCACGATGTTTTTCTTTCCGTTCTTCGGCCAGATGTCTTGCCAATCTTTCGTCTTCCACCACATAGAACTCTTGGCCGGCTTCCGGAACCTCATCCAAACCGAGAATTTCAACCGGTGTGGAAGGTCCTGCAGCCTCGATATCCTGTCCTTTGTCGTTTTGCATCCTGCGGACGCGACCGACCGCCGTACCGGCAACGATGGAATCTCCCGTTTTTAACGTTCCTCTTTGAACCAAAAGAGTCGCTATGGGGCCTGCCGCTCTGTCCAAACGAGACTCGATGACGGTACCTTTTGCCTGCTTGTTGGGCGCAGCCTTCAATTCAAGAATGTCCGCCGTCAATAGCACCATTTCCAACAGCGTGTCAATATTTTCATGCTTTAATGCCGATACCGGTACGCAGATGGTGTCTCCGCCCCATTCTTCGGCTACCAATCCGTATTCCGTCAGCTCTTGTTTTACCTTCTCCGGATTTGCATTGGGACTGTCAATCTTGTTGATAGCCACAATAATGGATACCCCTGCCGCTTTGGCATGGTTGATGGCTTCAACGGTCTGAGGCATAACACCGTCGTCGGCGGCTACCACCAATATGGCGATATCCGTAACCTGTGCTCCTCTGGCACGCATGGATGTAAAGGCTTCGTGCCCCGGGGTGTCCAAGAACGTAATGTCTCTTCCGTTGATATTCACCATGTAAGCCCCTATATGCTGGGTAATGCCTCCGGCTTCTTCCGCCGTAACGTTGGTCTTCTTGATAGCGTCCAACAGCGACGTTTTACCATGGTCTACGTGTCCCATTACAACGACTACAGGAGGACGGGGCTCCAGTTCTTCCTCTTTATCTTCACTGTCGTCGAACAAAATGTCTTCCGCCGTGACCACCACTTCTCTTTCGGTGGTAATGCCGAATTCATCGGCAACAATGGAAGCCGTTTCGTAATCGATGGATTGGTTGACATTCGCGATAATGCCCAAATCCATCAGCTTCATAATAACCTCGGCGGAGGTTTTCTTGATTTTTTCACTGAAAGTCTTTACCGTCATCTCCGCGGGCAAAACCACATGCATTAATACTTCCCTTGGAGGAGGCGGCGCACTTGCCTTTTGCTTCTTTACCTTTTTCTTTCTTCCAAGATCAATTTCGTCATTGTAGAACTCGTCGAGAATAAATTCATCGGACAACACTTCATGGATGCCCTTCTTCTGACCGATTATAAAGTCCGGCTTTTTAAAGCGGTTCTTTTTCGTTACACCGGCCTTTGAAACCGCTATCGGCTTATCCAAGCCTTTTTTCTGTTCCCTTTTATCCAGCTTTTCAAAGTCTTTCGCGTTGTAGCTTCTGCGCTCTCCGGTACTCTTCCCTTTAATATCCTCGATGTCCGTATCAAATTTAGGGATATCCAAATCCTTTTTATCTTTTTTCTTCTGGTCCTGCTTGCGGATGTCTGCAGCACCCTTCTTTTGAACACCTTTGTCGTCGGCAGCCCCTTTGTTTTTTATTTCAGCGGGCTCTTGAACCGGCGCTTCCGGCTCCGGCTTTTTGACCTGTTCAGGCGTTCTCGCAGGATATTTAATGGTTTTCTTCTCTTTTTCTTGTTCATTTTGCAAAGGCAGCTTCTCTTCCGCTTCGCGGCCTTTTTCCGAAGTCTCCTTCGCAGCGGCCGTTTCTTTAACGGGAGCGGATTCTTCCGAAGATCCCTGCGTATCCGCTTTTTTCACGATCGTCGGAGTAGGTTCTTTTTTCTCTTCCTGCGCCGGTGTCGCCG
>JAAYHZ010000313.1 GCA_012744235.1 Clostridiaceae bacterium | reverse complement strand
GTAGTACGGCCCGGGATCTTGAAACAGTACGCAGAAAAGCCGTCTCAAGGCATACACATCGTATTCTTTTATGTTGATGTCGTCGATAAAAATCTCTCCTTCATCGACATCATAAAAACGAAACTAAAGCTTTAAAATCGTCGACTTTCCGGAACCGTTAGAGCCCACCAACCCTACTTTTTCACCGGGCTCAATAACAAAAGAACAATTCTTCAGTACGTATTCCTCGGAATTGGGATAACGGCAATACATATTTATCGGTACCGAGGTATTTGAAATATACGTCTCGAAATTCAAGAGATTTTTAGTACACAGTCCCCATATCGATTTCAAAGAACCGCATTCTTTTGTAAATTCAATTATCGTATCATAATTTAACTTTTTCGGTAATTCATATCTGTCTGCTATCCGGTTTAACCGCTCTATATAGTCGTCCATGTTCATAACCTCCTGACAATGTTACCTCTCGTATCATCAGACTATGAAATAGGTTGAATAATATAGCAATTTGCATCACTTCATTAAAGCCACCCTGTATGGAAATAGTTCCGCTTTCATGATGCCTTCCGCTACTTCGGGATCACTTTTCATTATAGCTAACGCTTCCTCTTCGGAATCCGTTTCCAAAATTACAATACCGAATGCTTTTTCATCGTTGCCTTCGGTTTTACCTGCCAGAATAAGCTTTCCTTCTTTCAGCAGTTCTTGTAACTCCTTAAAATGTCTATGAACGATTTTTTCTTCTCGGTCTGTCCAATTGTTTACATCATACAATTCCGGTATCAGCTTCAAAACGTAAATAAATTGCTTTTTGCGGTTATCCATTCGTTTTATTCCTCCGACTTCTCTCATCAGGTTAACTATGTACTTAAGACTAGCGATTAACGGCTTTAACCATTTTATAATTCACAAGGATTACTCCGTTTCGAACGACTTGATTCTCCGCTTTTACCGTATACCCTATTTTTTCAAAGAAGGGTTTAGCGGTAACGGATGCGTAAGTAATAAACGTATGAACACCTGCTTTTTGTGCATTCCGCTCCAATTCCTTTACCAAAGCCGTTGCGATACCTCTTCGTTGAAAATCCTTATGAACATAGAGTTTGTCCAAGTAGCCCTTATCATCCATATCCGCAAATCCTGCAATTTCTCCGTTTATTTCTGCAACCAAAGTATAATGCCCGGTAAAAGATTGATTCCATTCATCTAAATCGACGTTTCCCGTTGCCCATGCATTTATCTGTTCTTCGGTATAATCCTTAGCGTTTACGGTATGCACCGTATCATAAAACAGTTTCGCCATAATAGGACAATCGCTCGGTCGATATTTTCGAATTATCATAGTTTATTCATTCTCCGCATAAATTCGCTTTTTCTGTCACAGAGACATTCATCGGTTTTTTCCCGTTACAATAAAAATCCGCCAAGCCGGTCATAACTTCTGTCGTTTTCAAAGCCGTATTCCCTCTCATCCATATTATAGCATATCTTTTAAAATATCGAATTTACGATTGTTTATATTAGCAAAGCAACAACCGACATATAATGAAAATAGCGGCATTCATTGACTTTCAAGGCACCAAAAGCGGAAAAGGAATCGACTACATCCGGTCTCCTGAACTCTACACTTTTTCAATTGATGCCATCAAGCGATTAAATGACAGACGGTAATTTGGTGATCGGTATCACCACCAATCGGTATACCCAAAGGTATACTTTCGTGGGAAGCTCTTATGTCATCGAAGATAAAAGACCGTCAGCTTCCTTTTGGTTACTGACGGTCTATAGGCATAAAGTGAGAATTTCTTCTGCTTGTTATTCAAATGCAATGATGCTTGCCAATTTATCCATTCTGTAAGCTGTGATCTCATCCGTAAGTTTGTAATCGTTTTTTTCAATTAACTCCATGAATTCGGACAGCATAGTTATGTATTCGCTTTGTTCATTTCCGTTAAGGGCAGCCTCGTATGCCTTCTTCGCTTCTTCCTTCATGGTTTTCGTTTCATAGTCAAACAAGGGGGTATTATCTAATCCCGACAGTGTTATGTATACGTATCTTGCGTATAGCGCTTTTACATAATCGGTCCTCTCGGACTGATCGTATTCTTTTATATATTTTTCTTGCATCAAGGCGCGACGGATGACTTCATCCCATTCGATCAACAAAGCCGCATCCTTTGCAAAAGCTTGTTCCGTCTCTATGGCTAGTATATCAATGTAATCACGTACTTCCGGGGTTGCGTACTCGCTAAAGTTTTTCAAATACGCGTAATCAAGAATCGGGAAAAACATCCCTTCGGCATGGTCTACCTTATACCCGTTTTCTTTGGCTGTTCGAATCAATTCTTTAATTTCGGAATCATTAAAATCCTCAGGATCGTTTAAATCTATATCCGAAGAAAAGCTTTCTAAAAATTTCTTCTGTACGGTTTGATGACTGAAGTTCTCTTCCATTTCCGATAAACGGTCCATCATGTGGCTTTCCATCTTCAGAACCATCAAGGAAGCGTTTTCCGCCGATACTTTTCCGATATGTTCTTTTACAAAGTCCCCGATTTCCTTCAAATCGACTTCCTTTTGTTCGAATAACACTTCGAATTCGCTCATGATATCTTCTTCGTTTGCTTCTTCCGTTGTAACGGGTACTTCGGAGGTTGTTTCTTCTTTTGTTTCTTCCGTTGTTTGTCTTACGGTTTCCGTTGTTACGGTTCTTTGCGTCGTTTGGCTTTCTTCCGTGTTTATAGGATCCGTATTTTGGGATCCGCAAGCACTAAAGGTCAGCATAACGACAGCAAAAAATAGTATCAATAGGTTTTTCTTTTTCATTTGATAAAACTCCTTTGCCTTATTCTCATTGTAAAAGAAAATTCCCCTTACTCTTGCATCTCCTATGCAAGATATGCCATATCTCGTTAGACGAATTTGATACCGAATTGTTCCCTGTCAATTGGTCAGAGCTTTCTTTACCTTGAATTTTCTTCTTCTTTCCAATACCGTTTGCTGTATGGTGGACGTAGCAATCATACCGGCTTTTTTCGTCAGGTGTCGAAATCGAACAAGCTTTGTAGACACTTTATACAACAAACTCGCCATATCTACGGCTAAAGCTTTGTTCGAGCGTACCGCCAAATAGTCGATTATCGAACCGAATCCATTGAACTGGGACAAATGAATCAGATGCAGCCAAAAATTCGATCGGGAATTCCTGTTTTCCAAACCCCAATAGTGGCTATACTGTTCTTCCATGGTCCCGTACATGATCTTATTTAGCTTATCAAAATCCACGACTTTTCTTTCCAAAGCGATTTTTACAATATCGGTACCGGGAAGAAAATTTAATCCGTGAATTTGTAAGGAAAAAGGACGAGGTATTCTGCGGACCAATTCATAGGTTTCGATTAAATCCCCTTCCGTTTCAAAAGGATGCAATAGGATAAAGTCGTAAACGATTTCAGGAACCTTACATTCGTGCAAAATGTTGCATGCCTTCAAGATATCGTTTGTACTTTCGTATCGCCGGAAAACGTCCTTTAGGATTCTCTCCGATCCGCTTTGAATGCCCATAACCGCTTTATACAAGCCGGCGGCAGTCAAACGACGTATTATGCTTTTTTTAACCTTTAAAGGATGGCACCATATTTCAAAGGGCAGATTGATATGCTCCACATAGCTTTCGCAGAATCGTTCAACCCAGTCTTCGTTGTCCGAAAAGATTTCATCCCAAAAACGTATATACTTTAAATTCTTTATCTTTTCCTTTGCTTCGATCAGCTCGTTTATAACCGATTCTACGCTTCGATACCGAAGGTATTCGCCTTTGCCTTTGTATAATCGTCTTAAATTTATGGAGCTGCAAAAAGAACAAGCGAAAGGACAGCCTTTCGTTGCAGCGGTTTCATAGCTCATCGAAAGCAGTTGAGGATCGCCGAAGAAGATTCTATCGTTTTCAATGGAAAACTTGTTGTCTCCGCCAATGATCGGTGGTCCGAATTCATCGGGATCTTTACTCAGATGGCGTAATTCGTTGATTCTCACATCATCGTTGAAGCGGTATCCTACATTTTGGATGTTATGAATCTTTTGCTTGTCTCTGATGGCATTGGCAAACTCAATAAGAGCATGCTCTCCTTCTCCGACAATCACGTAATCGCTGAATTTCAAACAGTCCTCAGGAAATAAAGACGGATAAACTCCTCCCCATACCACGGGAATATCGTAATTATTCGTTATCACTTGGTTTACCTTTAATACCGCTTCCAAATAGAAGGTGGACATCACGCTAAGACCGATCAACATAGGATCAATCATCCCGATGAGATCCGTCAATAAATTCAACTCTTTCTCGGTACACATTTTCGGTTTTACGCTGTTGAACTTTTTAAAAAATACGATATATACATCAAATCCGGCCGTTACCAATGCTTTTTCCAAGCAGCGGATTCCCATAGCCTTGTTGTTATAGAAGCTGATGAGTAAGATCCTGTTCTTTTCCATTTTAAATCACCTATTCATGTTAATACCCCGTATTATTGCCTTTTTCCGGAGATTTATAATAGGCGAAGAAAAGTTGATAATATGGGAAATAGGACCGCTTGTACAACGGGATTACATCGATAATACAAAACATAAAAAGAAATACCGTTGCATCTGTGATACAATGTTGTTCGAGGTGAGTATATGTCTAAAATATCGAAAGAAAGAAAAGTTACATACTATATCGGTATCATTATGATTGTGTTGGGATTCATTCTCTTTTTTTCCGTATTCCTTTTTACTGCGAGCATGATGAGTAACCCCTTTGGCGGCAAGGTACCGCCTTTTGGAAATGCCGTCATCGGTATGATCTTAATCATTGTCGGCTCCTTGGTAAAAAACATCGGTGCCAAAGGAACGGCAGGCTCCGGATTGATATTGGATCCCGATAAAGCACGGGAGGATTTAAAGCCCTTTAACGAAGCAAAAGGCGCCATGATCAACGATACCATCAGTAAGATTGATGTTGTGAGTAAATTAGCGACACCGCAACAAGAAAAAGAAGTTATTAAGATTAAGTGCAGAAGCTGCGGTACGCTCAATGACGAAGATGCAAAGTTCTGCAAGGAATGCGGAAAAGAAATATAATCTTAAAGAAAGCATTATCCTGCCAAAAGCAAGATCCCATGGATCTTGCCTTTGACAGGAAGTTATTCATTCGTTGTTATTAAGGAACGGAATTCAGGAGAATCCTTGTAGGGTTCAAAGGCATTTCCCGGTTCTTTAATTTCTTCTATACGTTTCGGATTTCGTCGGATCGCTTTTTCAAGGTAAGATAGCATGTTAATCGGTTCTTTCCGCTTGGCGTATAAAAGAGCAATTTCGTATTCGTACTCTCCTAAATCAAACCCGGAACAAGTTATTTCATCATGAGTCAATAAATGATCGTACTCTTTCAGCAACCGGTCAAGCTCTTTTTCACTATCGCCTAACCTTTTGTAACAAAGAGTCACTCGATTTAAAATCATTTGACGATCAAAGGGAGATAGATCGGATTCGAGTAAAGCCAAGTAATAATCCCTTGCCTTTTCGTATTGCCGTTGAGATAAATATATTTCTCCTTCTATAAAATTGTTTTTCATCCCCAAATCAACGGCTTTACAGGCATAAACCAAGGCTTTGTCATACTTCCCCCAATCCGTATATACTTCCGCCATGAAATAATAGTATACATGTTTCGGTACTTCTTGACCGGTATCAAGATCCATATATCCTTCGAAATTCAGTTTTTCCATTAACTTGAATTCCTGCTCTACCGGTACAAACAAACTTTCTCTTTTTCTTTTGCACCATGCATTCTCCACGCGGATCACATAATGACAATGCCGAGCAATGTGCAGATGTGCTTCCACATTATCTCCCGCAAGAGCAGGCGCCTCCTGCAAAATTTGTTCGGCACGATCAAAGTCTTTTCGCCCAATCGCGTCATAAATTTCATTCAAGTACGTTAACACTTTGTCAACCTTGGATCTGCTCTCCATTAAAAACTTTTCAAAAATTTCCGAGCTTCTTTCCATAATGGATCCCCTTTCTTTTTTTAGCAATTGTCTTGCTTTGTAAAGGCGATTATTAACCGTCGTGACCGGGATGTTCAATATTTCGGCGCAATCTTTTTGAGAAAGTCCGCATACAATACCCAATATCGTCACATAAGCAATGTGCTTCGGCAAACGTAGGAGACATTCATCCAATTGATTCTGCAACTCATCCGTTAAAACGTGTTCTTCCGGTTTCGGATTCGGATCCTGTACATCAGCAACGATTTCATTATCTAAAGAAACGGTATCTTTTTCGTTTTTCTTTTTTCGATAATATGAAGCAATTGTATTTTTCGCAATCGTATCCAACCAAGCTTTTAAACTGCCCGGATTCTTCAAGCTGTCTTTTTTAAGAATGGCAGTTAAAAAGGTGTCTTGGGTGATGTCTTTCGCATCCTCAAAAGATCCTGTTTTTACATAGATGAGCCCGAAGATTCTTTTGTAATGTTCATCAATCCATGTTTGCATGTTTTCGCCTCCCGAATATATAGACGCAACAACTCGGGGATTCCTTTATTCTTTTTTTATTTTACCAATAAATGAAGAAAGGCAGCATTAAAGAAAAGAATTCATCTTCCGCTTATCCGCTGCGCTCACCGGGATATATTTATTGTTTAATGTGCTAAAGATTAACGGTACACGGTAACAATAAATCCGTCTACGTTATTGCCCGAAATGTCATAAGGCAAATCCTTAGGAACCGGTACACGGGTTTCGGTAGTGAAATAGATTTCGTATTCCCGGTCTTCGTATGTAACGATCAAATGATTCTTGCCGTATTCAAACCCGCGAAGGTAGTCGATATATTCTTCCAAGCAAAAATCCTTTTCGACCATGATATAAGAATGAGGTATACCGACATAACGGAAATGCCAAGGTTCATGAGCAATGCCGGTCAAGTTCTCTTTTTGCCGGTCATACCTCATGACAAATCCGTATTTATGAGCATTGTCGTTTATCTTTCGGTAATCTCCTTTGCCGTCATAGGTTGCGCTGGTACCGTTGTTGAAGAATAATGAAAAGTCCACCGCAAGTCCGGTATGGTGCTCGCTTCCGCCGGGTCTTGCCACCCAGCGTTTGGCTTCCGCTTCCCCCTTTTGCTTCACTTCATCCAAATAAAGAGATTCCTGAAACTCGTATGTACGAAAGCCGCTAACTACATTCACCGTTTTCAATCCGGTGCTTTTATAAAAATCGTCCAGCATACGGTTCAAAGGATCGATAATGGTTTTGGACACCGTAACCAAGGTATCCTTCACGTTGTAGTTCAAGCTTTTGTAATCGAACAAGCTGACGCATTCCGTTTGATCAACCAAAGGATACAGATATTCGTTATTGACCAAAATCAAGCTTCCCTTCGAGATGTCTTCCGGTAGCATGGTAACATATGTATAATCATTTTCGTTTTCCGAGAATTCACGATTGGTTATGGAAATATTGGGACTGTTGTGGGGGCCATTCGTATTCCAATTTAGATTCGAAACCACGGAATAAACCCTATAACCTGCTTGCACCGCACCGTATACGATCCCCGTAAAGAAAATCAAAAACAGAATAAACCTTCCGATTTTTAATTGACGTTTTTTCTTACTCATGTTAATAACAGACTTTCTATGTAAATACTGCAGCTGTCAACATAAAAAACGGCTACCGTCTCATTATAGTCAAGCAACCGGAAAAGTTCAATAAAAAACATGCGACCAATGATTGATTTAAAAGTGCATCTTTTTCGATGATGCATTATGATATGAATCATTTTTATTAAAAAATCAATAAATATGCTAATAGCACGGACATAACGCTTAATAGCGTTCCCAGAAGATAGTATTCCGAAAATTTAGGATCCTCCACGATCTTGTTATAGCGCGCTATGGATTTTGCCGTTAATACCAGTCCGATAGCGGAATACTGTCCCATGTATAAAAACAGTAAAATGATACACCGCTCCAATATCCCTATAAACGCACCGGCATTAGGGTATCCCTTTTGTACGTCGTTTGATACGGGCCGGTAACGATACAAAAGTTTTCGAATGGTGACGCTTGCAGGCTGTAGGATGATAAGAGCCGCCAAAGTCCAAGACAGAATATCCGAAAAATCAATTTGGATTCTTTTTAAACCGTTTTGTATAAACGGTATGTAATTTATATACACATACGAAAGTGAAAAAGAAGCAATGAGAATAACAAGGATATGTACGAATTGGTCAACGGAGTACAAAACGGCATCGGTCTTTTCATCCGGTTTCTTCTTTTTGATAAAGTAAACGATCAAATCCGTGAGGAAGTGAACTGCGGATATGATAAGTACCCAAAGCAAGATAGGAAGTCGAAGCACCGGGATGGTAACGATTGTCAAGATTAACAAGTATAAAGCACTATGAAGGAGCAATTTTCCGAATGTTTCCTGCCTTTTCTCCGTCATTCTTTTCGGCAGTATATAAAAATCTCCTATCACATGTCCGATTAATAAGAGTAAAAATACGACTTTAGTCATCGGCAGATCCCCTTTCACCGCTTAAAACCAAGGAAACGGTATCTATGGCCGATTTATAGGTATAGAACCGCGCATGGTTCAGAGCCTTGCTCACGCTGGATTGGCCGATACCGAGAGCCCGCGCCGCTTTGTATTGATTCTCTTCATTGGAAAAATAAGCGTATATGATTTCCTTTTGTCGCTGTGTCCACTTGGATTTTAGCGCGGTACAAAGTGAAAAAACGGAGTTTATCAATTCATCCGATTCCGTATAGTTATCGTCCGAACAAATCATCATATTCGAATGACGTCCTGCATATTGGGATTTTAAATTGTCCAGCTCCGTAACCATTTTTCGGGCGCGGTAATAAGCGGGGCCGTCGATGGTCGGTGAGCGGTCCAAGTCAATATCCGTATTGATTTCCCCTATTCCGATACCGAACCGCATTTCGTATGGAGACATCGCCATTTCAATATCCCATAGGATCTTCAATATATTCTTCTTGCTTTTAAGCAAGCCTTGGAACTCGTCTCCTAAAGTAATGGTAAATTTGGATGCGATATCTTCCGCGTATTTGGTATTGATTTCATCCAATACACTTTTGAATTTGCGCTGTACCTCGTTTCGGTTCCTAATTTTTCTCGAATCCACGATATCTCCGATAATGGCGGTATATTTGTCATTGCACACCATGGGATCACCTCCATTCCATTGTAACAATATACGTGATTCATTACAAGATGAATCTTTTGCATTGATTCATTTAAGAAGGAATCTTTTCTCTTTGTTCTTTTAGAAACATCAACGAGATAAGCAATGCAATAAAAAAAGCGGCGGGAATGCATAAAAAGACGGTTTTTGTACCGAATGCAATGGTAACGGCACTCCCTATAACCGGAGATGCGGCCCATCCCAAATTGGCAATCAAGCTGTATATACCGAAAGCCATACCTCTTTTTTCTTTCGGAGTGTTCTCGCTCATTAAGGACATGAGTATCGGTTCGGCACTGCCGATCAAATAGAACAAAAAACAGTATACCAAGGTGAAGTATACGATACGGCTTATAAAGTACAGCGGTAGGCTTACGAAAATCGTACCCGCCAATAAGACATACAAAATTTTTCTTTTGCTTATTCGGTCTCCCAGTCTGCCGATGGTTAGACCCGCTAACGCCGTTGACAAGCCGACGGCGCCGTTAATGGTGCCGGTTATGGCGGAGGATCCCGTAATGGTCCCTCTTATTTCCTGAACAAAAATGGATATGTAAGGAGCCGATGCGTTACCGCCCAGCTTAACAAAAAACAAGATCACCAAAATGACGAAAAACAAAGGAGTGATAGCGTTGCGTAATCGATGTATTACGGGAGAATTTTCTTTTTTATCCTTGGATTGCTCTTTAAAATCCGACCATTTGGTTTTGTTTTCTTCTTTTACGGCTATGAGAATAATGAGAAAGGATAAGACCAAAAGCGAAGAGCCCGCGAAAAAGCTGATTCGGTATCCGAATTGCTCCGCCATTAACCCTCCCACAAAAGGACCGATGGAAGAACCGATGAAGTTGGAAGAAGCGATAACGCCTAAAGCATACGACAGCTTGTTATCCGGCGTTCCCGCCGCTACCAGGGCATAGGACGCGGTTACGGTTCCCGTGAATATTCCCTGCATCAGACGCGCGATAATTAAGTGGTTTACGTTTTGGGAAAGCCCCATACCGGCCAGCACCAATATGCCGAAGAAGGTGGCGCGAAGTAAAATCATCTTTCGGCCTAAACGGTCCGCAAGATACCCCCAAACGGGTGCCATGATTCCCATGGCCAAACCGGGAACGGAATTTAAAATACCCAGGTAGAATTTCACGCTGACCGGATCGGTCACCCCCAGCTCCTGAATGAAATAAGGGATAAAAGGAATTCCGAATCCGAAACTCATCAACGATAATATTTGAGCGATCCATAAGAAATATAAATTCGATTTCCAACGCTCCATCTTCATCCATCCGCCAATTTGATGTTTACAAAAAACGGGGGACCGTATCCCCCGATTTTTTATTCCGGAAAAGTACTATGTTTTTTATCATATCAAATGTGCGCTTTTTATGCAAAAAGTTCTTTGAGTCCTTCCAAGGCTGCTCCCGTTAAAATTCCCTCCAACTCAGGCGTAAAGGGAGAGTTGGACGCTTCATAACCGCCTTCCGCATACGCTTCCGCTACCGGTAAGTACCCCGAGCTTCCGTTAACCAAAGCCAGTACCAACGTATTTTTAGCCGGCGAATTTTGGACGATTTTTTTCTTGTAGCCGATAAAAGGTTCTCCCGGGAAACCGACGATACCTGTTTTTCCGATACGAAATACCGTAACTTCCAAATCCATGGTATCTCCGCCCTTGAAGGAATTGCGAATTCTCAAAGCTCGGGCAATGTCCGCGGTTTTTACCATGGAGTCTTGTTTGAAGGTACCGTCTTTTAAGGATTGAATGATCTTCATAGCCCATTCGTAATCTTCATTGGAAAAACGTCTTAACGGTACGGTAACTTTTTTCACGACGGAAGCCAATTCGCAATCTTTGTGATACGTGATATCCTCATAGGCTTTTATGACTTCTCCTCCCAATATATTGCCGACTCTCGTCATGAAACCGTAGCCTTTTTGCACAACGCTCGTATTCTTTACGTTAATATGATTGATGTCCCCCTGTGCTCCGGTAAAATACATCACCTTGCAGCCCGGTTTCGCTCTTTCTATGATTCTTCGGACGGCTCCCGGGTAATCTGCCGATATTTTATCACCCCCTACAATATCGGCATGAAGGCTGTAGCTGACAAACAAAAGATTTCCGGACCCGTCGGTATATTTAAAGTCCACAAGGTCAACTCGAGGATCGATATCTCCTACCGGCTCCACGATATCGGGATTACCTACGCCGGGATTGGTCCTTATGGAACCGTCTTTCATTTTGAAACGTCGAATAAACGCTACACGGTCCTCGTAGCCTTCCCCTGTTCCGTACTCGACTTCCTTCAGGTTCCGAGAAGCCATGATGACGGCGGAGGCTACTTTTCTAGTCATATAACGTATATATTCCAAATCCGTGTCCCCGGAAATCATTTTATCTTCCGGATTCGCCAAATCCACGGCTTTCGGACCGGTATGGGTATGTGTACCGTGTATTAAAATGGCATCCTTTTTGATATCGGTATTTTCCGCTATTATATTTTTAATGGCATCCACATAGTTTTGCCCTATTCCCAAAAGATCGCAGCTGGCGAAAGCAAGCTTTTTCCCGCCGCTTTCGATGACGGCTCCGCGAGCATAAAGGTGGTCCAAAACATCGACGCTAGGTCTTACGGAAAAATATCCGGCAAGGTGAACCCCGCATGGAGGTGAAATTTCACACTCGGCAAATCCGATTCTCATAACAAAATCCTCGCTTTCATTCTGAATATTCTATACATTCCTAGTGTAGCACATTGCCAATTCTTGCCGCAATCGCTTTGCGCAATTACGGCCGTTATTTTTCCGAAGGTCGTTGAATTTGTAAAGCCTTTAAACTGTGCTATAATGATACCAATACATAAACAGAACAGGCAGGTTGTAGACATGAAAATAACTTTTTTAGGTGCGGCGAAAACCGTTACCGGATCATGTTTTTTATGCGAAACGAAAAACACCTCCTTTTTAGTGGACGCAGGCTTGTTTCAAGGAAGCGCTGCCGACCGTATGCTGAATGAAGCGCCTTTATCTTTCGATCCTTCAAAAATCGATTTTCTATTATTGACCCATGCTCACATCGACCATTCCGGCAGGATTCCGCTTTTAGTGAAAAAAGGGTTCAAGGGTAAAATCTATTCCCATAAGGCCACCGTGGATTTATGTGAAATTATGCTGCCCGACAGCGGTTACATACAAGAAACCGAAACGGAATGGGTAAACAGAAAAAGAATTCGGGCGGGATTACCGACGATAGATCCTTTGTATACATACATGGACGCGCAAAAATCCTTAAGCTACTTTGTTCCGGTTTCATATGACCGGATCATTCATCCTGCACCCGGCATACGGGTTTGCTTCCGTGATGCCGGACACATATTGGGTTCTTCCATAATTGAAGTGTGGGAAGAGCAAGAAAAAGGCGAAGCGAAAATCGTATTTACCGGAGATTTGGGTAAGCAAAATACCGCCATTATTCGAGACCCTTCCATCATCGAGGAAGCCGATTGGGTCATTATGGAATCTACGTACGGAAACCGCGAACACACCGAGGTGGAAAATAGGTCCTCCAAAATGGCGAGTCTGATCACGCGAACCGTTCGCAGAGGCGGCAACGTCATCATACCGGCTTTTTCCGTCGGACGTACCCAGGAGATGATTTACGATATCAACAAGAACAATGCGGAATCGGAGTATTTCCGTGCCATTATCAACAACACCAAAACGTTCATCGACAGCCCTTTGGCTATTAACGCCACCTCCATATTTATGGAAAACTCGGATTGCTACGACGAGGAAGCCATCGCCTACTTGGAATCCGGAGACGATCCTCTTCAATTTCCCGGTTTAACCTTCACGCTCTCCCCTGAGGAATCGAAAAATATAAATAGCTATAACAAGCCCTGCATTATTATAGCCGCAAGCGGTATGTGCGATGCCGGACGTATAAAGCACCATTTAAAGCATAACCTGTGGAGGCATGAATCCACCGTTATATTCGTCGGCTACCAAGCGCAAGGAACGTTGGGAAGACGTATTTTGGACGGAAACAAGAAGGTGAAAATATTCGGCGAAGTCATTGATGTGAATGCGAATATTGAAAAAATTGACGGCTTTTCCGCCCATGCCGACCAAAAAGAACTTTTAAACTGGGCGGCGGCATTTAAAAGAAAACCGAGGAAGATCTTTTTGGTCCACGGAGAACCGGAAGTCCAAGAGGAATTTTCAAAACTCATTCAAAACCGATTAGGAATTGAGACCTTGATTCCGGATCGGGGGGATTCTTTCGATCTGACCAAAGATCAATCCGTTTACATGGGAGTTACGCAAGAAAACAGGAATATCAACAACGACTTTAAGCGGCTGCACCTTTTGGATTATCTGTACGACGCCGATGAAGAGATCTCTTCCGTCATACAGGAGGTCTATGATTTGTTAAAAACCGATATTTCCGACATCGATGTAGAAAAACTCTTGAAAAAATCCAAAGAAATTGAGCAAAGCATTAAAGCCTTCAAAGACACGTTTTCAATGTATAAATAACATGTACGGAGGTACGGTATATGGATATTCAAATCATCACGCAACATAAGATTTTCAAGGAAGAAGCCTTCTTTCCCCAATGTCACGCTTCAACATTGGTACGGATGAAAAACGATGCTCTCGTATGCGCGTGGTTCGGCGGTACCCATGAAAAACACGACGATGTGGCCATTTGGTATTCCGTTTGTAAAGACGGACAATGGACCGATCCGAAAATAGCTTGCGATACGCCGAATATTCCCTGCTGGAATCCGGTCCTTTTCTCGCCCGACCAAGAACAGATATTGCTGTACTTTAAGTCCGGGAAGAACACAAAGGTTTGGAAAACCTATATATCCTCCTACGATGCCGAAAAAGACACGTGGGGACCGATAAAAGAGCTTGTGGAGGGAGATATCGGCGGTCGAGGTCCGGTAAAGAACAAGCCGATCCGATTATCCGACGGAAAAGTCATCGCACCGGCTTCCATCGAAACAGCCGATGCTTGGGACGCCTATGTAGATATTTCTTACGATGACGGGTACACTTATAAAGACTTCTTCAAGGTTCCGTTGGATCGCAGTAAATTACATGGAAAAGGAGTCATACAACCGACCCTTTGGGAATCCTCCCCGGGCCGGGTTCATATGCTTCTTCGAAGCAGCGAAGGCTTTATTTACCGAAGCGATTCTTCGGATTACGGCATGACGTGGTGCGAGACCTACCCTATTGATATACCCAATAACAACAGCGGGATCGATTTGACTCGATTAGAAGACGGTACCCTTTTGCTATTGTGTAATCCCGTAGGTGAAAATTGGGGAAAGCGAACACCCTTATCATTGTTTTCATCCTGCGACAACGGATTCACATGGACCGAAGAGGTCGTAATCGAACATGACGAGGTAAACGAAGATCCCGAATTTTCCTACCCCGCCATCATCTCTTGCGAAAACCAAGTCTATGCAAGCTATACTTGGAACCGAAAATCCGTTGCTTTTGTCCGATTAACAGTGCAAAAAAGTTCCGGTTCATAATCGGAACTTCTTTCTTTATTCAACCGTATTTCTCAGAATACCCACGCCTTCGATTTCGATTTCCACCGTATCCCCGGGCGACAGAGGTCCGATTCCTTCCGGTGTTCCGGTGGTTATCAAATCGCCCTTTCTTAAAGGAATGTGCTTGGATATAAAGCTGATCAATTGAGGGATGCCGAAAATCATCATTTTCGAATTGCTCTTTTGCTTCACGACACCGTTTTGCCGCAACTCGAAGGATAGGTTATTCACATCCGCGTCCGTTTCAATACAAGGTCCAACGGGACAGAATGTCTTAAAATTCTTGGCTCGAATCCACTGGCCGTCCTGCTCTTGAATGACTCGAGCCGAAACGTCGTTTAAGCAAGTAACTCCGAAAATGGCTTCTTTTGCTTCTTGTTCGTCGGCATCTGCCAAATCTTTTTTAACCATAACGGCGATTTCCGCTTCATAATCCACACGACCTACGTTTTTCGGTAAACGAATCACGTCTTGGTGCCCGATTACGGCCGTCGGCAGCTTCACAAAAAGAACCGGATCCTTCGGTGCGACATGAATGCTTCGGCTTTCTTTTATGTGTTCCATGTAGTTGGCGCCAACGGCAATAATGATTTCGTTTACCGTCGGAGCTTTTATGACGGCTTTATCTTTTTCTACGATACGGCCGGTTTTCCGAAACTCGGAGAACATATCTCCTTGAATCTCCGCTAAATAGGAACCTTCTTCGATACCCCAAACCGCTTTTCCTTCCAATTCGAATTTGTAGAATTTCATACGATTCGATCCTTTCATTCAAAATCAATAATGGCTTCTACAGGAACAACCTGTATCCACGTTCTTGCAGGATTGAGTACAATCTCTTCTCCTTTTTCGTCCGTAAATTTCGTCATGGCAAATCGGGTTTCTTTTGTCCATTTAATGTTGATAATTTTCCCGGAGGTGACGTAATAACCGGTACCGGAGCCCGTCGTCTCCAAATGCTGGCGTCCTGCGTCATCCCCTTTTATGGTATAGTTTCGAACCTTCATAATAATGATATTCCCCGCTTCTATTTGAAGGTCGTTATTACGCTCCATGTGGGGCTTCCCCTGCCTTGTTCTTTTGTATAACCCGTTATCCGGGTTGAATTCGTAACCGATTTTATATCCCGAAGAGTATTGAATGCTTAAAAAGCTGCAGTCCTTCCCTTCCGTCGGAATACTCCATTCTTCATGGTATCGCTCGCTCATACGGACCTTCGTTTCCGTGGAATACCCGTTTCGGATCATGAAATCTTTGATTCTGTCGCTGCTTGTGTATGTATCTTGCCAGTTGTTCTTGTCTTTCGTTAAATCCCAAAAGATATTGTACGCATTGCTGACGCCGTTGGCGATCTGAATACCGTAGTCGGCAATATCCTGTTTGGCTTGGGGACTCCACCCGTAGTGAACAAAAAATGCGTCCGTTTCTTTCATATAGTCTAGCATATAGTGTCTTGCACTTCTTACGGGACCCAAATAATCAATGTCAAGTCCCCAATAAACGGGCATGAGTCGCGTGATTCCGCCTTCGACAATAATCTCATAAACTACTTGCGCAAGACCGGGACCTCCTTGAGGAAGAACGGAGGATCCCTCGTTGTCGATAAGCACCGCAACAGGTCTGATTCCGTCTTTCGGCATAACGAACAGTTCATCGCAGAACACGTTTTTCTTCTCTTCTTCTGAGGTCGTTTCTTCGGTAGTCGTCTCTTCATTCGAAGAGGTTTCCTCCGTTGTTGTTTCTTTCGTTGTCGTAACAACCGTCGTTGTCACTTCTTTTGTCGTTTCTGCCGTTGTTACCGTTTCTTCGGTAGTCGTGATTTCCGTTTTTTCGGTTCCGTTTTCATTTCCCGAACAAGAAGAACACATGATAATAAAAAGTGTCAATACCCCACATATGACCCGCTTTTGTCTCTTTGACATGACAAACCGCCCTTCACAAGATAAATAAAAACGCTTTTGATACCGGTTTATATATAATCACATTAACCGGCTGCGTTGAATAAGCTTAAACTCGAAAAAGCATTTGCAAGACCAAGCTTGCAAATGCTTTTCTTAATCATTCACAATATTCTTATTGCAATTCATCCTCATCAAAATCGAAAAGCTCGCTATTCCTGCTTTTGAACTCTTCAAAAGCATTGGCCAATTCGACTTCGTCTTCGATTGCCACGAATTCAAATTCTCCGTACTCATCATCTTCGACCAGACGATAAATATATACTTCGTCGTGCTCATCATCTGCACAATCGCAGCCGCATTCGTCGCATACGGCTTCTTCGTCTTCGTTTCCGATCAATATCATGACATAGTATACTTTACCATCTATTTCAAAGTTGTCTAATACTTCGAATTTTTCTCCGGTTTCTTCATTAACGATAATATTGACATCGTATTCCTCATCAAACTCTTCTTCCATGTTGTCAAGATCTTTCCAATTTTCTTCCATAAAGAAAATCCTCCTAAAATTAATAATTACATTATAGCATAACACATTCCGTGTTGAAATATAAAATCCATTATCGTATGGAAATAAAAGAAAAAAGGACTTATCCTAAATAAGACTGCAGAATATAACATGCAGCGATACGATCCACCGCTTCTTTATTTTTCGAAGGCGATTTTTTCTTCTCATGCATTGTCCGATGCGCCATAACGGAAGACAACCGTTCATCCCATTTAATAACCGGTATACGGACTTCTTTTGTCAGAGCATCAATAAAGCTTTGGGTTTTTTCCGCACGGATACCCAATGTACCGTTCATGTTTCTCGGAAAACCGACGACAATCTTTTCCGCTTTGTATTCTTCAATAACGGCTTTTATCTCCGATATCAGCTTATTCAAATCTTGCGTTACGATTGTTTTTAAACCGGTTGCAATCGTGCCCGTAGGGTCGCTGACGGCTATACCGGTTCTTACATCGCCGTAATCAATTCCTATTACTCTCAAAATCCCTCTCCTCAATCGAAAACCGGGTTGACCCCGGTTTTTTTATCAATCCAATTGTCCGTTCTTTTTTAGATAAAACTTGACGAACTCTTCCAGCAACTCGTCCCTTTCCAGTTTGCGTATCGCATTCCTTGCACCTTTGTGAGCCGTAATATACGTAGTGTCTCCTGACAATATATACCCGACAATCTGGCTGACAGGGTCATAACCTTTTTCTTCCATTGCAGCGCAAACCGATAAGATAATATCTTTTGGTTTCGCTTTCCTGTCCCTTAAAAAATCAAATTTTGTGGTTTCTCCGTTCATTTTATCACGCTCCGAATTTCATTGTTTATTCGAAAAGACCCCTGTTGTATGTCATCTTATCCGTGAATACGATTAGCAAAACAACTGTTTCTCCCTTGGAGAAAAGAAGAAAGTCGGTTATGAACACTGTTTAAGTACCATTATACATATTATACCGGTTTCTTTCGCACATAATCAATAATCATTTATTACACTTTGTTATCAATATGGTCATCTGTTTTTAACCTTTATAACTATTCGGCTATCACATATTCTCCTTGTGAACGAAGCAATCGTACATTCAAAAACTCTCCGGCTGCAATATTCGGATTGCTTGATACGGTTTTAATATAATTATCCGTTAGCCCTTCATAATATGCTCCCGAAACCCCGGCTTCTTCGTCTTGAAATTCCGTTTCGAACAGTACCTTCAAGGTGCGTCCTAAAAATTTTTCATGATGCCTTGCCATTAAGTCACGATTAAGTGCAATGAGAACCTCGCTCCGCTCATCTTTCACCGCCTTCGGAATTTGGTTCGGCATTTTTGCCGCCTTCGTTCCCTCTCTCGGTGAATAGGGAAACACGTGCAAGCGGTATAATCCCACATCTTGAATAAACTGAACCGTTTCCTTGAACTCCTCTTCCGTCTCTCCCGGAAAGCCGACAATAATGTCGGTGGTCAAAGAAACGTCCGGTATATGTTTTTGCAGCAAACCCGCCACGTTCGCGTATTCCGCCACGGTATACTTTCGATTCATCCTTTTTAACGTAGCGTCGCATCCGCTTTGCAAAGAAAGATGATAATGGGCGCACAAATTCGGTATATAAGAAAGTCGTATAATTTTTTCTTCATTAAGATAGGAAGGGTCCATGGAGCCTAAACGGATTTTCATTCGAGGCACTTGCTTTCCTACCGCTTCCAACAAATCGATTAAATCCTTGTCCGTCCCTTTACCGAAGGATGCCAAATGAATTCCTGTCAGTACCGTTTCCTTGTACCCGGATTCATCCAGCTCTTTGATTCTCTTTATACAGTCGTCAAAATCTCGACTTCTCACGGGCCCCCTTGCAAAAGGAATGATGCAATAGCTGCAGTAATTGTTACACCCGTCCTGTATTTTCAAAAAGGCTCGTGTCCTTGTTCCGGATACCGGTGTAGGCAAATCGTCGATGGTAAGATTCTTTTGGGAATTTTGAACCAAGATTCGTTCCTTGTTTCTTAAAGCCTGCTCCACCAATTCCAAAATTTTTTCTTTATGATTGGCGCCGGTTACGATGTCGGCTTCCAAGATCTGACCCGCCTTTTCGTAATCTATTTCCGAATAGCATCCCGTTAAAACCACCACCGCATTCGGATTGTTCTTTTTCGCTCTTCTTACCGCTTGTCTTGATTTCCCTGCGGAAACGGAGGTAACGGTACAAGAATTGACTATGACCACATCCGCTTCTTGTATATCTTCCGTAATTTCATAACCGTGCTTTGCAAATAAGGTCAGCAAAGCATCGGATTCGTATTGATTAACTTTACATCCTAACGTCAATGCGTAAACTTTCATATCGGTTCCCTCTCAAAACACACCTCTTCCTCCACCTTTATTCCGTAATACGTAAGCAGTGCAGCCGTAACGCCGCATCCTTTTTTTAACACCTTTGAAAATGTACCGTTGTAAATATGGGTTTGCCCGCAGGAAGGGCTCTTAGACTTCAGTACCGCTCGAGTAATGCCTTTTTC
>JAAYHZ010000312.1 GCA_012744235.1 Clostridiaceae bacterium | reverse complement strand
TTCTTTACTAGTAATTTTTTGTATTTGCGTTTGCATTAGTAAAGTCCACAATATTTTTATTAATATTTTTGCAAAAGTAAAATCAACTGCAGCTTTCGAAGGGTGGACTTTACTTTTTCGATTAAAGACCGAATTACATGCCTTGAATTTTGAAAAAAGGGTGTTGACAAAAAGGATAGCCTGCTTGTATAATGTAAAAGTCCGAAAAACGCGGGTGTAGTTCAATGGTAGAACATCAGCCTTCCAAGCTGATTGCGAGGGTTCGATTCCCTTCACCCGCTCCATAATCAACCACATGTGCCTGTAGCTCAGCTGGATAGAGCAACGGACTTCTAATCCGTAGGTCGGGGGTTCGAATCCCTCCAGGCACGCCACAGATTGTCCGAAAACCTGCTAAAATAGCAGGTTTTCGATGTTTTATCGGTTTGTATGATCACTTTTTCAACGAACTTGAAGAAAACGGTGAAGAAAAACCGTTGTAATAAAACGGAAATATCAAGAATTCGATATATTAAACGTGATAAAGAAGATAAATAATATAGAAACGACTTACATAGCTGCTATTAATCTTTGAACTCCCACCATATTAATCGCTCTACGCATGTTATAGGCAAGAAAACACAACCCAAGTTCTGCCGTGATTTTTTCTTTTCCATGACATAAGACATAGTGGCTTAAATTATGCCATTTTATTGTACCAAATTGATGCTCCGAATGGCACATTCGCTTTTTTCTCATTTCATCCGTATACTTCATTCAGATAAGGACTTTTTTGTGACTTGTCTTCTTAAAGTTGTTCGGGAGCTTTTCGCCTTCCGGCATGAGTTGCAATGGACGCTCCTTGCATGAATTCATTCTTATGGGAGCATACTTTGCTTTTGGTCCAAACGCGGCAACCATGAACCCGGATTACGTACACTTGTTGGTACAAAATCGACAAGCCGCCTTACTCGCTTCATAAGGTGGTTGGAGAAAATCAATAATTAATTTAACAACATCGGTAAAGTCAAGTTTATATTGCAGTATTTTTTTTACAAAAATTGCCCCATCTTCTTATAATAATAGACTCATCAGCTAACCTTAAAATAATAGTGACAGAATCTTTTTCATAAGGTGTGCCCCGGTTAGTAAGGGTTTCATAAATAGCTTCCTGTAATTTACGTCCATCGAAATTAAAGGTTGTTGCCATATAATATATATCAAAGAAGTCTTTCATCCTGCTTGTAGCTTCCATTAGTGATATGATAGCATCTAATTTTTCTGCCACTGTGGATTCCAATGAATAAGTCAGAATCTTAGGTTCCTCATATTCTGGAAGTAATACCGGTAAAGTTCGTTCAACTGGCGAAGGTACTACAACATCACCAACTCCCAAGTCTATACTAAAAGGGATCTTAACCATTCCAATAGACCCCATGAGGTAAATTCTAATACCATGGTATTTCTTTATCTCTCTGATAGTTTCTATCCTTCTAATCTCAAACTGTATAAAATTATTTTTGCCAGTTGAGGAAATAATATTTTTTTAACAAGCTTTTCTACTGCATCCATATCGTTAGGATAATTTCTTAAAAGATAATCTGCATCAACTGTTGGTCTTGCGGCAAATCCACTGATTGAATATAATAAAAAGCCGCCTTTAAGAATAACTTTTTCTTTGTAATCACTTTCTGAAAGTCTTCGAATAAATTCCTCCTGGCAAAATAGATTTAAGAGCTGTTGTAATGGAATACCTTGTTCCTTTGATTTATTTTTAAGTCTCGCTATGACTGAAGCTTCAATATTTCCCATTATAACCACATCCCTATACGAGTTTGCACTTTATTCTTAATATTAAATATTTCTGCATACTCAAACAGCTTTCTTATGTTTTTCTTCGAATCCTCTATATAACGGCCAATAGCATTATAAAATACTTCTTTCTCCAGTTTTTTCTCATAACGGAGGATATCGCAAATTGTGCGATCTCTGTTGTATATCTTTATTTCAATGCCATCTATCTCTATTATATCTACACCAATGTCTAAAAACTTTGGTTCAAGATAGTAAGGTTCTATTAGAGGATAATCAATTCTATACTGAGTTGTTTTACTATATCTATCCACAGCAATTTGCCATGCCGGCTGTATGCGGTCTGTGTAGTCATAATGGAATAAGGCACTTTCAAGAAATATAACTGCTCGCGGAAATAAACGTGCAATAATTACCTCTTTACGAATAACATAATCTGTAAGTTCATAAAAACCGCGTTTAGCCTTTGTAATAATCCCTTCATTTAGAAGTCTTTTTATCTGGCGACTCGAAAGTCCTAAATCTTTAAGCTCTACAGTTTTTAATATTCCCCCGTATCTTTGAAATTCCTTCTTCAAAATATCAATTTGTGTCATTTTGCACCTCTCGGCCTGCATTTGTTTTTTAATGCAGTCTTTTAAG
>JAAYHZ010000311.1 GCA_012744235.1 Clostridiaceae bacterium | reverse complement strand
GGAACGGTACCGTCCAGATAGAAATACGTAAATCCTTGTTTATCCAACTCTTTTTTTAGTATGTCCAGCATGGATGTAAATTGAGAGAATACCAACACACGGTGGCCGGAGGTGACCGCCTGTTCCACTACTTCGTTAAAAAGCTCAATCTTGCCGCTGCCTCCTTTGTAGTTATCGATAAACATGCTCGGGTGGCAGCAAATCTGCCTTAATCTCAGCAGCGTGGATAAAATGGAAAATCGCTTTTGATTTATATCTTCGTCGCTTGATATTTGCTGTTTTGCCAAGGTCAGATAGGCCATATACAATTCTTTTTGTTCTTGGGTCAGCTCGCAATCCATCTTGGTAATGATCTTTTCCGGCAGCTCTTCCAGAACATCGGATTTGATTCTTCGGATGATGAAAGGCGATGTCATGGCTCGAAGCGTTCTTGTGACATCTTCTTCGTTTCCGTTTGCAAATCGTTTGTTGAACTTATGAAGAGAGCCGAAAAATCCGGGCATGATAAAGTCGAATACGGACCAAAGCTCTATAATATTGTTTTCAATGGGAGTTCCGGTCATGGCGATTCTCTTTTTCGCCCGTATGGTCTTAACGCCTTTGGCCCCGATGGACATGGGATTTTTAATATGTTGGGACTCATCCAAAATGCAGTATTCGAATTCGATTCCTTCGTAAAGCTCCGCATCTCGTCGAATCATGCCGTAGGTTGTCAGCAGGATGTCCGTATCTTGGCAATCGTTTAACAAGGCTTCTCTTTGGGAAGGCGTCCCCGTTAAGGTTTGCACCGTCAGTGACGGTGTAAACTTCTCGATTTCTGCAACCCAATTGTATGTCAATGACGTGGGTACCACGATCAAGGAAGGACGAGGCTTTAAACCGGCCTTTTGAAGGGATTCCTTATGTGCAAGGAGCAGCGTCAGAATCTGAAGGGTTTTTCCTAAGCCCATGTCGTCCGCCAAGATGACGCCCATTCCGCAATCGGTCATCTGCTTCATCCATTTAAAACCCGTCACTTGGTACCTTCTTAAAACGGGTACGAGGGATTCGGGTACGGTCAACCCGGACAGATCGTAATTACCGATATTCTCAATCAGCTTTTTGAAGGAGGGAGTTCCGGAAATATAGGTCCGAAGGGTTTCGTCCTTCAAAAGATTGTCCATGTAAAGGGCGCGGTAAACCGGTAAATGGGCTGAACGGTTGGCAATGTCGTTTCGTTCGATATCCAACCGGTCTAATATCTCGGCCCATTTGCTTCCTTGTTCGAAGTCCAGATCCAAGAATTCGCCGTTTTTTAATCGATAATACTTCTTTTTGTGTCGTATACTGCTTAATAAACCGAAGAGGTCTTCCTCGCTCATATCCTCCGTCGTAAATTGAACATCAAGCCAGTTGTTCTCCACGCTCATGGTCATGAATAAGGAGGGTCGTCGGATAGGCATGTTTTTAAAGGCTTCGGAGTAGTATACCTGCCCGATTTCCAAAAACTTCGAAAGATCCCTTTTTAAAAATTCATATATTTTATCCCCGGAGCTTAATACGTACCGGTCCTTGTCCGGGACAAAGCCGCAGGATCGGATTAGGGATTGAAGCATCATTTCCTTTTGATAATTTCGCATCAGGTAGATATCCTTATCCCCTTCCTTGATTTCATCCGTTGCTTGATTGATGACCGTGTTTCCGTATTTCAATTCCACGTCTAAAAGGATGTTGTTTCGGTATTTATCGAATTTGCATATAATCGTAAGCTCGTCGTTTACGATTTTTTTCATAAGCTTCTCGTCGATATCTACATGTCCTAAAGCGTTTAGCTTCGGAAGAACATGCATAAAAAAGCCGCCGGTATGAGGTGCGGCGAATAAAAACCGGTCCTTTTGGTTGTCTGCCATCATTTTTTTTACGTTTTTCAGGACTTGAGCCGTTTGACCTTTCGTACGTATCAAGCGGTCCTTTTCAATGACGTATTTTGCATTTTCACTGACCCAAACGTCTTTATCCAAACGAACGTCAAGCAGAATGGAAGATTGAACCTCTCGCAATTTGAATTCCACTTCAGGCTCGCCATCGCAATCGACGGTCAGCAATCGGCTCGGGTATCTTGTGAACTCAATATCGGTAGGATCGGTCAAACAAATATCCAAATATTTTTCCAGCATGACGCCGCTTAACAAAGCTTTTTTCCCGGATAACCGGCAGTCTTCTTTCCAAGGCTTGTCGTAGTGGCCTACGGTATAGTACAAAAAGGATAAGAGCTTGTAATCTCTTTCGTTAAAACGGTGAATATCCGGAATGAAACGAAATTGCTTACCCGCTTCAAATTCCAAACCGTCAAAGACGGAATTCAAAAAGGAGTGAATATTCCGAATAACATAAAGCTTGGAAATACCCGCCTTAAACGATATTTCCGCACTCATCACATGTCGATACGGATTATCAAAGGACGAGTTTTCGGTAAAAAATTCAACGGCTTGGGAAAGCCGTACGGTTTGCTTTGGGGACAAGTTTTCCGATGTATCGGCGTTTAAAGGTTTTTCGAATAATCGGATGACGGAGCGGTCCCCTAAGGCATACGGGGGATTCTCGAATTCCCCGGCATGATCGCGGGCCGAGGTTTCCAAAAGAACCGCTACCAAATGCTCGCATAACGACGAGCGCTTTTCATTGCATGAGCAGTTGCACTTCATTTGTTTTAATTCCAGAGAGTAATTGATTTTTATATCGTAAGCTTCACCGTATTCAACTTGTGCAAGTATCACGTTATTGAAATAGTCAATCTCGTATTTGGTTATATGATTATGGATGTAGTAAAAATAGCCTTTTTCAAATATTTCCGCTTTCGTATGTTTTTTTAACAGCTCTTTTGATATATAAAGAATCATTCCAACACTCCTGCGTAGTCTTTAATATTCTATTAAACCACGATTTGGAGAATAAATCAATGTAAAAAAGTGCTTAAATTATAATCTGTAACCATGAATTGACAAAGATATCTGCCGCCGGTATATTGACAATGACATACTCAATGCTTCTTGGAGGAAACCGACCCATGATTATAATCAACCGGTATGAAAACAAGGACATCCGATCGGTTTTGTTTGACTTTGACGGAACCATCAGCTTGATTCGTCAAGGATGGCAGAACGTCATGATCCCCTACTTTGCCGAAGTACTGACCAAAACGCCGAAGGGCGGAACGTACGAAGAAGAATATCGTTGTGCCCGTGAATTCGTGGAATTGACCACAGGAAAACAAACCATATACCAGTGCATGCAGTTAAACGACGAGGTTGTAAAAAGAGGAGGAGAATCCGTTGATCCTTACCAATACAAGGAGGAGTACAACAGACGCTTGATGCTGCATATACGTCATCGTAGAGAAGCGCTTCAAAAAGGAGAAGCGGATGCGGATCAAATGATGGTACCCGGTGCCCGCCGGTTGCTGGAGCATCTGACCGAAAGAAAAATCATTCTTTACTTAGCCAGCGGAACGGATCATGAATACGTTCTGGAAGAAGCTTCTTTACTTAAAGTCGATTCCTATTTTAAAGGAAATATATTCGGTGCAAAACGAGATCCTCGGCTAAACTCAAAGGCCGGGGTGATTCGATCCATTTTACAAGACCACGGACTGTCCGGATCGTCCATAGCTTGCTTTGGCGACGGATACGTGGAGATTGAAAATGTAAAAGAAGTGGGAGGAATCGCTATCGGCATAGCCGGATACGAAGAAAATCCTTGCACCGGCTGGGACGAATGGAAGAAAAACAGATTGACGAAAGCAGGAGCGGATGCTCTTGTTAAGGATCTTACGGACATCGACTCCGTTTTGGAATACTTATTCGGAGGTTAAAAATGAAGCGCACGGTTTTAATCGATATTTTGTACAGGATTAAACGGATATCCGTAGCCGTTATCGGAGACTTTGCTTTGGATCGCTACTTTATCTTTGACACGGCTTTGAACGAGCTTTCTTTGGAAACCGGACTGACGGCTTACCAAGTTACGGAAACCCAAAAATTCCCCGGTGCGTCCGGGTCCGTGGCGAAAAATCTTTCGGTTATGGGAGTAGGTACGGTTTACGCCGTAGGATTCGGAGGGCTCGACGGTGCCGGAGCGGATTTAAAGGAAGAGTTGGATTTGTTGAATATTAACGACAAATATATGGTGCGGTCGAAGAAGTTGGTAACTCCTCAATATATCAAAACCGTGAAATCGGAAAACGGAGTTCGTACGGAGAGCAATCGTTTTGATATAAAAAACTTCAAGCCCGTTCCTCCCGAATCGGAACAAGAATTGATGGATAAGCTTCCCGAGATATTCCGAAACAACGACTGTATCATCGTTTTGGACCAAATGACGGAAGAAAACTGCGGCGTTGTGACCCAAAGGGTGAGGGAGCGGCTGGTTTCTTTGGCAAAAGAAAACGAAGATAAAATCGTTTTGGCGGATTCCCGATGCCGAATCAAGCTGTTTGATCATATGATCGTAAAGTGCAACCATTTGGAAGCGTGCAGAGCGTTTTATCCGGACGTGGATTCGCCTTCGAGAGAGACGGTTTTGGAGTGCGGTGAAAAATTATATGAAAAGAACCGAAAGCCCGTATTCATCACCTTAGGATCCGAAGGGATGCTGACCTTTTCTGCCGACGGCATTTATTCGATCCCGACGATACAAGTACCCCCTCCCATTGACATTGTAGGGGCGGGAGATTCCGTCACGGCAGCGGTAGCCTCCGCTTTGACGGTAGGTGCATCGGTGAAGGATGCCGGTCTTTTGGGAAATATGACGGCATCGGTGACCATCCGGCAGATAGGGACCACCGGCGCGGCAACCCCGGAACAGATTATCGAGGCTTACGACAAGCACTTCAAAGAAATTATTTAAAGATAAAAAGGCAGCCTTTACGGCTGCCTGCTTTTATATACATTGATCAATTTTTAAGGACGTTTACTCCTTGAACAGCTTTAAGTTTTTCAAGCGAATATGGGTATCAAACAAAGGTGTCAACGACAAGTCGTAGTTCATGTTGTTGATTACCGTCGCAATGGTTTGGGACATGTCCACTTCGTAAAGCCATTCTTTTTCTTTGCAGGATTGAGGTAAATAGGTAAGATTGGTGGTATAAATACGATCAATTACTCCTTTTTCATAGGCCTTGTCAATTTCGTCGTAGCCTTCCGTGAAAAAGGCGAACGTAACGGCGATGTAAATGTGGCGGGCTTTTCTCTTTTTCAGCTCGTACGCAATGTCCAAAATGGATTCCCCGGAGGCAATCATATCGTCTACTACCAAAACGTCTTTTCCTTCCAAGTTGGATCCCATATAGACGTGATCGATGATGGGATTTTTGCCGTTAACGATTTTTGAAAAATCTCTTCTTTTGTAGAAGAGACCGATATCGATGCTCAATGCGTCGGCATAATACAGCGCTCTGTCCATGGCTCCGGTATCCGGGCTGATCACTAAAAGGTTATCTTTCTTCGCCGAGATGCTCTGTTCGCTGGCGAAAATTGCCCGAATCATGTCGTAAGTGGGATAGATGTTTTCAAACCCGTTTAACGGGATGGCATTTTCAATGCGAGGGTCGTGAGCGTCTACCGTGAAAATGTTGGATACGCCCATGTGGATTAACTGCTGCAGCGATACGGCGCAGTCCAAAGATTCACGACCTTTTCTCTTGTGCTGACGCGAGCTGTAGAGTAAAGGCATGACCACGTTGATTCTTCTTGCATTTCCGGCAATGGCGGAAATGGTGCGCATGATATCTTGAAAATGCTCATCCGGCCCCATGTGGCAGGTATGCCCGAACATGGTGTATGTACAGCCGTAATTGCCGATATCCGCAAGAATATAGACATCTTTTCCGCGAACCGGTTCCTTGATGACGATTTTGCCTTCGCCGTTGGAGAAACGGATGTTTTCCGCATGAATAACATAGGTATCCGCTTGGCAGCGATAATACGGTTGCGTTTTTCGATGCCATACCAAATGTTCATCTACCTTTTTTCCGAATTCTTTGGCACTGTCCAGAACAATCAGCGCCAATTCCCCGTAAGGTATATATGTTATATCATCTAATTTCATGAACGCCACTCCTAAAATATTTATGTCTTTTGTATTCAGTATATCACAAGTTTACGTAAAATTGAATACAATGCCTACCGCAGCAATTTTATTATGCCCGAATTCAGGATAAAAAATAGCACTCTTCCTACAATGATATTGCTCCAGAAAAATATAGCCAAAAAGACGGGCGGATTCGCGTCGTTAGAGTAGCCGAAGATGACTTTTGCCCCTCGCGTCAAAAGTGCCGCAGACCAGACCATAACCAGCGTTTCCAAAAGAATGTAGCATAAAAGAACGAGGGTGCTGCTCGTTACGGTGATGTTTCGAAACAGAATGCTTACAAGGGCGCTGACCGGCGCGATGATGAAGTGGGAGCAGATATAGGCTTTCATAAAGATGATACGAGCGGATTGCTTTTTCAAAACATTGGCCTTCGGAGAGAAACGATGAAAGATATCGCTTAAAGGCAGCGCTACGAAGAACACGTCTAAAAATCCGAGTATAAAAACGGATGCGATTAATATGAAAGCATTAATCAAATAATCACCCGGCGTGCCGTTGGAAAAATGTATAAAGATATTGTAAACAAGGCCAAATAAAATGATGTCGATCAGCCCGATTAGGGAGATGCACCAGAACAAGCGCTTGGTTTTATCGGTCAATTTTTCGTAAAACGCTTTGGGATAGAGTATAAAATCCAAAAATTTAGACATGGATGTCTCCGTATAAAAGTTTACGGTAATCATATCACGGTTGCATAACATTGTCAATTAACATAATCATCCAAAAATGGCCTGCGAATGCGCCCGCTTATGAAAACAAAGTTGAATTCCTTGCAAAGATTATATAAAATAGTTGATGGTAACAACAACCCTCGGAAAGGAGAAGTCATGGCTAAAAGAATGATTTTGGTCTTTCTTTCGATTGTTTTTTTGGTAGCATGTTCCGCCGAGAAAGAAAAACCTGTGGATTTAAAACAAGATCGACTTCTTTTTCTGGATTACGGATACTCGGATACTCGGGCTTTTTACTTAAAGCAAAAAACGGAGCCCTACGAAAGCACCCTATGGAACATTACCAAAGAGCTAATGGAAGCATCTCCGGAAGAGGGTACTGCGGTTTTCGCCCGAACCTTCTATACCAAAGCTTCGCAAAATCATTTGATGAAACTCGTTTCCTACCAAACGACTCCCGGTAAAATCGATTCTCACGCCATGTCCTATAGCATTGATAACGGCAACTCCTATTATTCCTTTGCCGTCATGAACACAAAAAGCTCCGCAATGGGCGGAACATACCGAAGGTATTGGCAAACCCAAATTGTGGACCCCGAAAAGGATAAAATGATCGTTATTTTTCTTGAAGGCTTGCTCCCTAACGACAACCCTTCCGAAGGGATGAGCAATTGGACATTATGGTACGGAATCACAACCGACGGCGGGAAAACCTTTGAAACATTGGAGCAGATAATAAAAACCGGGGACATATACGGCCCCGAATATCCCGTAGACGGAGTATATACGGGAAAAAACAGTATGGCCGTCGGAGAAATCACCTGCCTTCCGATAAAGCTTCAACGCCAGAGGGGAAGCGGCAACGGCAGAATTTTGGTTCCGGTGCAAATATCGGTATTAAATGAACACGGAGAATTGTACAACCCCGGAGGAAGCTTCGGTTACCTTTACTGCGCCGTTCTTATCGGAACTTGGAACCAAGAAGGGAAGTTGGATTGGGATATTTCCCAACCTATCGTAGCGGACCCGAATAAAACCCCCATCGGCGTCATGGAGCCTACCATTGCGGAAATGCCCTCCGGAGAAATTTTAATGGTTATGCGAGGGGGAAACGGCGGGTCCAAGGACGAAAAATACGCTTTGGACTGTTTTAAATGGTATTCCTATTCGGAAGACGGCGGCTATACTTGGACTCCTCCGAAGCCATGGATGTGCGACGATAATACCGTGTTTTATTCTCCTTCTTCTTGCTCTCAGCTTCTTGAGCACTCCAACGGGAAATATTATTGGATCGGTATCGTTTCCAATACAAACCCGCAAAACGATTACCCCGGATGGCCTTTGGTTATCGGGGAGGTGAACCCCAAGGATTTCAGGCTGATCAGGGATTCCGTTACGGTGATCGACATCAAAAGACCGGAGCAGAGTAGCAGCGTCACCTACACAAACTTTTTTGCAAGGGAGGATCGGGTCAGTCATGACATTCTTGTATACTGCACACCCATGTTCGAACAGGGGCGATCGGACAATCCTGCCGATCTTACCGCCCATACTTATGTGTACACCGTCAATATAAAATAGCGTTTGATTTGAATGGATGTGAACGTATTTCGGGAATAAGCGTTCTGTTTGTAAAAAGTGCTTATTCTTTCTTTTTGTACATGTTCAATTCCCCTTTTCTTTTCTTTGACTAAGTCATCCGGTATAATGCACATACATCCAGAATCTGTAAAATTTGATAATAAATATACCGGAGGTAGGAGAATGCAACCGTCTTTGACAAGGATTCATAAAAAGTTAAAGAAAAATGAAAAAACCTTTCGAGCGATTACCGAGGAAATATCCGCAAGCAAGAGCGTTGTAATGCTGCTTTTAGGGTTCTTAACGGCAGGTGTATCCTTTACCGGCAGCTCCGCACCCTTTGCCGTCGCATTGTTCGGCGTTGCACTGAAATACGGGATCATACCGTTTGTCGTCTTATGCATAACGATCTTGGGATTGACGCTTGCCGGAGCGCAACAAGCTTTGTCCGTCTATATCCTGACCGGCTTGTTGTATGCAGGCATTCATGTGCTGATAAAAAACAAGAAAAACGGTTTGAAAGCCGTTGCCATCGCCTTGGCATATTTTTCTTCTTCCGTAACGGTTGCGGCACTTTTAGACCGGACTTTTTATGATTTTTTGTACGGCTTTTTGTATGCGGCGTTAACCGGCCTTTTATACGTCATCTACGACCGAGCCGTATCCGGCATAGACGATTTAAGCAAAGGCTTAAAGCTGAACGGGGAACAATACGCCGCCTTGTATATAGCCGTGTTTTTGGCTCTTTCCGCCATGACAAATTACCGTATTGCCAATGTGAATATCGGTGTCATAATCTATTTGTTTGTTGTCATGATTTGCTCCTACTACGGGAATATCGGTATTTCCGGCATATTTGTTTTAAGCGCTTTGTTTGTAGGCCACCTTTCCGGATTCAGCGACATGTTCGTATATTTCCTTTTATGCGTTACGGTATTAATCTCCGCTTTAACAAAAGAATCTTCCAAGGTTCTTTATTGCGCGGCGGCCGTTTTCGGTTGGCTGGTTACGGCTCTCGTCTTTTACGATCCGATGATAGGTGAGCTTTATGTGGTGGAAACCCTCTTGGGAATTATCCTTTTCGCGAGTTTTCCCGCTCAAGCCGGAAACTACATATTCGATATGATCAGTCCTAAGCAAAGGCAGGGGACGACCGTTGTCTACAATGCCAAGGGGGCTCTTTTGACACGAAAGATTACAAGTATATCCGGTATGCTTCAAAAAGTGTCCTCCATGCTCCCGGATGAAGAGTTTAAAAATACGGAAATCAAGAACGATGCCTACCGCTTGATTGATATTGCCGCCGGCAAAATATGCGAAGAATGCACAAAATGCGCTTATTGTTGGGAAGAAAATTTCTATTCCACTTACCAAGCTATTTTTGCCGCCGTAGCGACCATCAACACCGGAGGAACCTTTCATGAAAACGACCTTCCGGGCAAATTCAAAAGAACCTGCTTAAAGCTCGATGATTTCGTTACCAGCATAAACAACTGCTGTGAAGTATTTAAAATGGACAAGATCTACCGCCGTCATATCGACAATATTAAAAACATCGCAAGAGATCAAATAACGCACATCGCCGCCTATATCCACGATTACTACGATTATGTGGACAGAACGAAATCCGCATGCAAGGAAATCGAAAACGAAATTTACCGCATGCTGTCCTCCATCGGCTGTATTCCTTCCGATATCTACATCTCCGTCCTTTGCGAGGACAAATACATGGTGGAATTGTTGTATGACAAATCGTCGGAATGGCGGGAAAACCTGGATTTGATTTTAAGCGTTGTGAGCCGTGTTTTGGGAGAAAAGATCGAATACGAAACCGGGTATTTCGGTGACCGCTACGATATTAAAATCACCTGCAAGCCTGTAAAGCAATACGGCGTCAGCACCTGGATTGCCAAAAAGGCGGCGTCGGAGAATTCCGTCTCCGGAGACAGCTATACCTTCTTTGAAAATTCGAAGGGCTTGTACGTGGCGGCGGTAAGCGACGGTATGGGAACCGGGAAGAAAGCTCATAAAAGAAGCAATATGGTGATGAATCTTTTGGAATGCTTTTACGAGGATTACCACAACCACGATTCGGTTATCAAAATCATCAACTCCTTTTTGGCTATGAAAACGGAGCAAGAGTCTTTTTCCACCGTAGATATGTGCACAATGAACCTGTTTTCAGGAGAAGCGGAATTTGTGAAAGCCGGAGGATGCAGTACCTTTGTCTATGACGGAAAAGAGGTAAAAATGTACGGCTCCAACACGACTCCTGTAGGGATTTTAGACCGGCCGAATACCTATTCGGTAAAAGAAACGGCAAACAATTCTTTGGTGATCGTCCTTTTAACCGACGGCGTTCTCGACGTTTTAGGAGAAAACGATATCCGATACACCATTGCTTCAGGCAACGATTCCAACATTCAGAACCTTGCCGATACCATTTTAAAAAGCGCGTTGGAAAAATGCAACCAAAAGCCTAGGGACGATATGCTGGTTTTGGTGAATAAGATGTGGAAATTGCATAAGGTTTAAAAACAAAACAGCCTCGTTTCCGCGAGGCTGTTTAATCGGGTTTATAGCAATCCTCGTAAGGTTTTGCTCATATCCTCTTTCGAACACTTGATGCTGTGGAGGACGGGCTTTTCCATCACCTTGGCGATGGGCTCCGGAATTTTTACCGCCGTTTCTTTTTCCAAAAGCTTCAGCAATTCAAACTCCGAATACTTGTCCAAATCCGAATTCTTGATAATGGCTTGAGCAACGGCTTTCCCGAATTTGTACGGGCTTGCGGTAGACACCACCACGGTATGGGTTTCGTCCTCAAACGCCTCTCTATAGCGGTCCAAAACGCCCAACGCAACGGCGGTGTGGGTGTCGCTCAAGTAGCCGAAATTTTTAAAATACCGTGCGATGACTTGTGAGGTTTCGGCATCATCGATATAGTCGCCGTAAAAAATGTCCGTTATTTTTTCGTGCAATTCCTCGGGAATTGCATATCGTCCTTCCGTTTTTAACCGATTCATGAACTTGGCTACGGTTTTGGCCTTCTTGTCGGCCACATCGTATATCAAGCGTTCCAAATTGCTGGATATGAGGATGTCCATGGAGGGCGAAAGAGTTTTGTAAAAATCTCGATTCCGGTTATATATGCCTTTTTGGAAAAAGTCCGTAAGTACGTTGTTTTGATTGGAGGCGCATAGGAATTTATTCACCGGTAATCCCATTTTTGCGGCATAATATCCGGCTAAAATGTTGCCGAAATTACCTGTAGGCACAACGAAATTAATGCGTTCTCCGCAGGATATGCTGCCTTTCTTCAGCAAAGCGGCATAGGAACTGAAATAGTATACGATTTGCGGCACGAGTCGTCCCCAATTAATGGAATTGGCCGATGAAAACATATATCCTTTCCGGTCTAATTCTTCGATGAGTACGGTGTCGGTAAAAATGTTTTTCACACCGGTTTGGGCGTCGTCAAAATTGCCGGAGATGGCGATGGAATGTACATTGGCCCCTTCCTGTGTCACCATTTGCAGCTTCTGCATGTCGCTGACGCCGTGTTCCGGGAAAAAGACCACGATTTTTGTGCCGTCTACGTCCTTGAATCCTTCCAAAGCGGCTTTGCCGGTATCTCCGGATGTGGCCACCAGGATCAAAATGGTTTTTTCTTCGCCGGTGTCCCTTACGGCGGCGGACATCAATTCCGGTAAAAGCTGAAGGGCCATATCCTTAAATGCACAGGTAGGGCCGTGCCACAGCTCCAATACGGACGTGTTTTTATCGAGGGATACCAAGGGAGCGGGTTCGTTGTTTTCAAAACCGGTTCCGTATGCGTTTGCAATGCATTGTTTCAAAACGTCTTCCCGATAATCGTCCAATATGCGGCATAATACTCTGTTTGCAATGTCGATATAGGTTCCTTCGGACATCGCTTTTAAGTCATTTATAGAAAAGTAGGTGAAATGATCCGGTACATACAATCCTCCGTCATCCGCCAAACCTTTCAATACGGCTTCTTGAGACGAATGGACGCAAGAATTTCCGCGGGTACTTTTGTAATGCATAGAAAAACACCGTTTTTTTATGAAATATTATAACACAGGAAAAAAGAAGATGAACATAAAAATTGATAAAAAGGAATCTTTACCATAAGTAACTGCATCGGGGAGGGGGTTCGTGGTAACCGGCAACCGGAGTTATTCCCTCTCGGTCAATAGCGGTAGAAAATCCTTGTCGTGTTATCAGAAAGGGTTGAAAAAAGGACGCAAGCTTTTTACTTGCGTCCCGTAATCCGCTTTCTATTTATATATCGGACCTAATGCTTTGCAGGCTCTAAAGTCGGCACCTTCCGGATCTTGTGTTCCGAATGCGCTCCACATGGCGGGTCGGAAGATTCGGTTTTCAGGAACATTGTGCATGTTCACCGGTATTCGCAAGATGGACGCCAAAGTAATCAGTTCGCTTCCAATATGTCCGTAGGAGAAGGCGCCGTGGTTTGCGCCCCAGTTGGCCATTACGGAGTATACGTCCTTGAACGGGCCGGATCCGGTTAATCGCGGTACAAACCAAGTGGTAGGCCATGTGGGGTCGGTACGTTCGTTCAAAACGGAGTGGACATCCTCCGGCAATTCTACCGAGTAACCTTCCGCAATTTGAAGGACCGGTCCTAAACCGCTGACAAGATTCAGCCTGCACAGGGTAAGAGGCATGCCGCCTTTGGATTTGAAGTTGGACGAATAACCGCCGCCTCTGAAATAGCCTAAGCTTGCCGGTCTCCAGAGGGTGGCTTCCAAGCATTTTTCCACTTCCTCCTCGGTGATTTCCCAGAAAGGCTTCATGACGGGTTTTCCGTCCTTCGCTTGCTCTCCGGCTGCATCCAATGCGCAGGAGCCGGAATTGATCAGGTGAATCAAGCCGTTTTCTGCCGTACCCTCTAAAGTATAGCCCGTTACGCGTTTGACCGCTTCGGGGCTCCAATAGGTACGTACATCGGCAAAGCCTTGGGCGGTATTGGTCAGAAGGTACCCGAACAGCATGCTGACACCGTTTAGGCAGTCGTTTTCCGTTGCCACCACGAAGGGCTGACGTATTCCGTTCCAGTCGAAGGAAGAGTTCAAAATGGCTTCCATAAAGTCGCCGTTGGTCATGAAGTCGTTCCAATGCCGTTGGCCTTGGAATCCGGAAACCAATGCGTTTCGTCCCATGGCCTCTTCATAGAATCCCAGCTCGTGAAGACGTGGATTTCCGATCATTAAATCCCTTGTTATCATGGTCATCTTCACACATTCTTCCCAGTTGAGGTCTTTTTCCGCTCTTGATTTTTGAATTTCGGGAGGATTGTTGTCCTTGCCTTCACGGCAGTATTTCTTCGTCCAAGCAAGGGCTTTTTCAAATTCTACGGGATCGTAAATGCCTTCTTTTAATCGGCGCTGCACTTCGCTCATGTCCACGTATTCGTTCCGCATACCCAAATATTGCCTAAAGAAATCCGGGTTGACGATGGATCCCGCAATCCCCATGGAAACGGAACCGATGGACAAATAGGATTTTCCTTTCATATATGATGCGGCCAAACCCGCTTTGACGAATTGCAATATCTTTTCCTTCACGTCATCCGGTATGGTCGTATCGTTCGCATCTTGTACATTGCGGCCGTAGATACCGAATGCCGGCAAACCCATTTGGGCATGGGCGGCTAAAACGGCGGCCAAATAAACGGCTCCGGGGCGTTCCGTACCGTTGAATCCCCATACCGCTTTGGGAATAAAGGGATCCATATCCATGGTTTCGGAACCGTAGCACCAGCAAGGTGTTACGGTAAGAGACACGCCCACACCTTCTCTTTGAAACTTATCCGCACAAGCGGCCGCTTCCGCTACTCCTCCGATCGTCGTATCGGCGATGACGCAGACGACGTCGGATCCGTCAGGATACTTCAGGCTCTTGGAGATTAACTCGGCGGCAGACTTCGCCATGTTCATGGTCTGCTCTTCAAGAGACTCCCTGACGCCTCTTCTTCTTCCGTCGATTACCGGCCGTATTCCTACTTTCGGAAAGGCCCCTAATAACCGGTTTCCCTTTTTCGCATTCATGATGGACGACCTCCATTTAATATATTCTCTCATACTTTACTCGCAAGCATATTATTGATAGGGTTGTTATGGTACAGGTAACTTGCTATTGTCGAGTCGTTAATTATTTCTAACAAGGCCTCCGTTTTTCCTGCCGGAGAAAACATGGTAATGGCGGTGAAAGCGGAGAATATGACCAAAAGCCCGGCTATGCATCCTAAGACAAGTCCGGCGCTTCGGTCCAGCTGCTTTATAACCGGCGCATCCGCAATTTTTTTAATCATGACAAATAAAAGAGAAAACAATATCCGCACGACGATGAAGATCAATATTCCCGCAATGACTAAAGTCAAAAAGCTTGCAATC
>JAAYHZ010000310.1 GCA_012744235.1 Clostridiaceae bacterium | reverse complement strand
TCCCGACGGAGAAGCATCGAAATTGACGGAGGAAAATAAGAAAATTCTCGATTCTTTAAAAGCCGTCAATCGCTCTTTATTGCCGGACAAGAAGGAGTACAAAGCCGTCATTGCCTTCGAAGAAGGCAGCGGTATGGAAAACGTTCGGGCTCTTTCCGTTCTGCACGATTTGTATGAAATCGGGGACATCATATCCTATGAACCGAATGATCTTGAACACGAAAAAAGCAAAGAGCTTATCAAAGAAAAAGGTTTTTCGGTAACCTTTGCTTCCGATGAAAGCATGGAAAAAATTCGAGAGCACTTGAACAAAACCATGTTTATGTCCGGCTTGGACCTTCAAGAGACGGGAAAAGAGAAAACGGCCAAGGAAGAAAAAGAGGAAAAGGAAGAAAAAAAGGAGCAATCCGCGGAATCGCTTCATGAGGCTCGCGCCGTATCGGACGGTATGGTAAGCGTGAAGGTATCCAAATTGGATATCCTGATGGACTTGGTCGGTGAAATGGTCATCGCCCAATCGGCGGTGCTTCACGACCCCGGAATTACGGCGATAAAATCCTCCGACCTGGAAAAAACCCTAAAGCGGTTGGAAAGAACATTGGGAGAAATCCATGAAACGGTTTTGAGCATCCGTATGGTGCCCTTGTTCGGTACCTTTATGAAAATGCACCGGGTTGTTCGTGATATGAGCAAGAAATTGAACAAGAAGGTTCGATTGGTTACGGCGGGAGAGGACACGGAGGTGGACAAGAGCATTATCGATCGTCTGTCCGAGCCGTTGATGCATTTGGTTCGAAACGCCGTCGACCACGGACTGGAGTCCTCCGAAGAGAGAAGGAATGCAGGGAAATCGGAAACGGGAACCGTTACTTTGGAAGCGAAGAATTCCGGCAACTACGTGGTTATTACGGTAAGAGATGACGGCAGAGGTCTGAACAGAGAAAAGATCTTGGAAAAGGCAAAGAAAAACGGTTTGCTGCATAAGGATCCCGATACCATGACCGATAAGGAGGTCTTCGAATATATTTTTCTTCCCGGCTTTTCCACCAATGACAGCGTAACGGAGTATTCGGGTCGCGGCGTGGGAATGGACGCGGCGGAAAAAACCATCCAATCCATAGGAGGAACCCTGTCGGTCGACAGCGCACTTGGGGAAGGAACCGAATTTACCGTGAAAATACCTCTTATGCTGAATATTTTGGATTCGGTCCATGTCAAATCGTCGGATTTGACCTTTACGCTGCCATCCTATTCCATCAAGGAATTTATCGATCCGAAAAATGCGGACATCGTCAAAGACGCGAACGGGGATGAAATGCTGCTTCTGAGAGGAAAGTGCTTCCCCCTTGTACGCTTGGACGAGTTTTACGGACTTCGGAAGGAACGAAAGGTCTTGGAACACGGTCTCATCATTCTTGTGGAAGACGAGAAAAGATTTTTGGCCCTTTATGCCGATACGTTGGCCGGGCGTTCCCGTGCGGTCATCAAAGGGCTTCCCGCGTACATCAAAAAGACGGCGGAGGACAAGGGCTTTTCCGGCTGTACGCTGCTTGGAGACGGCACCGTAAGCTTCATTTTGGACGTAAAAAAGTTAACGGAGTATGCGCACGGCTACTGTGTTTTGGATGCTTATCGATAGGCTCCGGCATATGAAAGATCATCGTTTTTGCTTTAGTCGATAAATAACGAATGAAAATACTTATGAAAATAGAAAGGAGACGCATATGGAGGTTTATGAAAGCACCGAGACCATAGAAGATACTTTAAAAGACAAGTATTTGACTTTTTCATTAGGATCGGAACTTTACGGTTTTACCATCGAGTATGTAACCGAAATTATCAGCATCAGGCCGATTACAAAAGTTCCGGAACTTCCCGACTATGTAAAGGGCGTCATTAATCTCAGAGGGAAAATCATACCGGTCATGGATCTTCGCATTCGGTTCAAGCAACCGGTGCCGGAATATGACCAAAGGACGTGTATCGTCATTGTTCAGGTCAATGACATCGCGATGGGTATTGTGGCGGATAAGGTTCTGGAGGTTTCGACCATCCTGCCGGACCGGCTGTCGGATCCCCCGAACACATCGAAAGAAGGCAATAACAAATACATATGGAAGCTGGGAACGACGCAGAGCGGCGTCATCATGCTGTTAGACATCGAAAAACTGATTTGGGACGAGAAATAGAGAAATAAAGGGAGGTTTTTTATCATGATAATGAGACTTATTAAAAATTTAAAGCTTAGAGTAAAGCTGATATTGACATTTGTAATCGTTGCGATATTGATGATCATCGTTTTGGGAATCGGTTATGTGGCCATGAATAAAACGGCGGATAACGACGATCGCTTGTATCATGAGGTCACCGTTCCTTTGACCATCATTCCGGACATGTTAGACAACATTAATGACCAGCAGCAATTAATCGCAATGAGCGCTTTAGCTGACGGTGTTTCGTATCAAGAGGTTTTAACGGAGCTCGAGCGATATTCCCTGGAAATGGACGAGATGTACGCACAAATGGGCGAAGTCTTGACAGACGAGCATGCCATCGAATTATGGCATGACCTTTTGGAAAAGTACAACGTGTTTTCGGGATTTAAGACAAAGATTATAAACTTTTTGAAGATGGACAATAAACCGGCGGTGGTTTATGCCTATTCCGGTGCGGAAATGCAAAAGGCCATGGAAGACGTCGAGGATAGCATGGAAGCATTGGCGGAAAGGCTATATGAAATGGGCCAAGAGCGGGGAGACTACAACAAATCGGCCTTTCATATGTGGAGACGTAAGTTCATCATCGTTTTATTCGTAAACCTCTTAATTGCCGCATATATTGTAATCGTCGTCTTGAAATCGATTGCAAATCCCTTGAATGAAGTGATCAAAGCGGCGGAAAAACTGGTTGTGGGAGATATTGAAGCGGAGCTCCGTTGGGAATCGAGGGATGAGCTCGGCTACTTGTCCGATACCTTCCGTAAGATTATTGCCGTTACCAAGCAACAAGCGGCGGTGCTTCAAACCCTGGCCGAGAATGATTTTACGCCGGACATTCATTTACGATCCGAAAAAGACGTACTCAATCGAAGCTTGGCGGAAATGATAAAGAATTCGAACGATATGGTGAGAAAAATTGCCACCGCTTCCGAACAAGTGGCTGTCGGTGCGGAACAATTGTCCGCAGCAAGCAAGGAGATCTCCCAAGGCGCCGCCCAGCAGGCAAGCGCATTGGAGCAGCTTACGGCATCCATGGAGGAAATATCGGTTCAAACCGGTGAAAATGCGGAAAACGCCAAGAAGGCCGACAAGCTTGCGGAAGCGGCAAAGAGCAATGCCGATAACGGAAATCATTTGATGCAAGATATGCTCAAGGCTATCGAAGATATCAGCGTATCATCTAAGAATATAAACAAGATCTTAAAGGCCATCGACGATATCGCTTTCCAAACGAATATCTTGTCGCTTAACGCCGCCGTAGAAGCGGCCCGAGCCGGAAACTACGGTAAAGGCTTTGCCGTTGTGGCGGAAGAAATCCGTGCTTTGGCTGAAAAATCGGCGGAGGCCGCGAAGCAATCCGGCGAATTGATCGAAAACGCAATGGAAAAGGTGGCTCACGGTACGAAGATTGCGGGAGAAACGGCGGAAGCCCTTAAGAGAATCGTTAGCGGAGCGGAAGAAGTGGCTTCTCTTGTCGGCAGCATTGCTGCGGCTTCGGAAGAGCAAGCGATCGGTATTGCGCAAATTAACCAAGGCATCTCGCAGGTATCCGAAGTGGTTCAGAAGAACTCCGCTACCTCCGAAGAAGTGGCCGCTTCCGAAGAAGCGTTGAGGCATCAAGCCGAGGGCTTAAAGGATATCGTGGAGTCCATTAAGTTTAAGGAATTTACGGACGAGAAAACCGATTTCGAATTGAGTCCGGAGGTTTTGGAATACTTAGAGTCCATATATAAAAAGAAGTACCAAACGAATGTCGTTTGCCCGGACGAGGAGAACGTATCGACGAGCTTAGTCGCGGTTCCTAGCGACAAGGAATTCGGAAAGTATTAAGGAGATCGGTGTGTTCGACATATCGGATAAAGAATTTGAATTGTTGTCGGAATACATAAGAAAAAATTTCGGTATACATTTGAAAAAAGAAAAGAAAGGGCTGTTAATCGGAAGACTGCAAAACATATTGATAAAAAATAACATCCCGAACTTTTCCAAGTACTACGAGTATCTCTTGTCGGATAAAACCGGTGAAGCCGCTTCCGTATTGGCAAATCGCATTACGACAAACCATACCTACTTTATGAGGGAAGCGGCTCACATGGACTATATGAAGGATCACGTCCTGCCCTATTTAAAATCGACCGTAGAAGAAAGGGATATCAGGATATGGAGTGCAGGATGCTCCACGGGAGAAGAACCGTACACATTGGCAATGGTGATTGACGAGTTTTTCGGCAGCGATAAGCTGTTTTGGGATACGAAGATTTTGGCTACCGATATATCCGATGAGGTCTTGAATAAAGCCAAAAAAGGGATTTACGGGATCGAGGAATTGAAGGAATTACCCCTCGGGTGGAAATTGAATTATTTCGAACCGGTCGGCAGAGACCGGTTCGAAATAAAACCTTTTTTGAAGGATGAAGTCATCTTCCGTAAGTTCAATTTGATGGAAGAACGATTTTTTTTCAAGAAGCCCTTCCATGTGATTTTCTGCAAGAACGTCATGATCTATTTCGAGGAACAGACGGCGAAAAAACTGGTGGATAAGTTTTTCCATTGGCTTGAGCCCGGCGGTTACTTGTTTGTCGGCCTTTCCGAATCCCTGAAAAGAGCAAGCTCGAGCTTGAAATACATGGAACCCGGTGTGTACCGAAAAGAGTAGGGTGGTTCATATGGGAAAATTAGAAAAAATCAAGGTTCTGGTTGTAGACGACAGCCTGTTTTTCAGAAAATTTTTGTTTATGGCCATATCCATGGAGGAGGATATCGAAGTGGTCTCCACGGCGGAGGACCCGCAGGATGCGGTGGAAAAATTGATGATCTATCGCCCGGATGTCATTTTGTGCGATATTGAAATGCCGAAAATGAACGGTATCGGCTTTATAAGCCGGCTGGCACCCAAATATCCGATTCCTATCATTGTCATCAGCGGACATGAGGGATACAAAGAGGAGGCATTGCAAGCGGGAGCCTTTGCTTTCGTGTCGAAGCCAAAGGCGAAAACCTCCGAGGACATACAGCGCTTCATTACATACATTATCGAAATCATTCGAAAGGCGACGGTTTTCGGAGAAAAGAACCCGGCCGTTGATGAAAACAAAGAAAGAAAAAGGATTTATTCCAAAGACATTATAGCCATCGGGGCTTCCACGGGAGGGACCCATGCCATATTTCATATTTTACGAAATTTGGATACGGACCTGCCCGGGATTGTGATCGTTCAGCATATACCGGAAAGATTTTCGAAGATGTTTGCGGAAAGACTGAACGAAGCTACCGCCTTTCAAGTCAAGGAAGCAAGAAGCGGCGATACGATCAATAAAGGATGCGCCTATATTGCGCCCGGAAACAGGCATATGAAGGTAAACAGGAGGGGAGACGAATACTCCATTTTATGCTTTGACGGCGGCAAAGTGAACGGACACCGTCCCTCCATCGACGTATTGTTTGCGTCTGTTGCCAAAGCCGCCGGGAACCGGGCGATCGGAGTACTGCTGACCGGAATGGGCACGGACGGTGCGGAAGGACTTTTGGCCATAAAACAAAACGGAGGCAAAACCATCGGCCAAGATCAAAAGTCCTCTGTGGTTTACGGTATGCCGAAGGAAGCGTACCTGTTAGGCGCGGTGGATTATCAGATTTCATTGGAAAACATATCAAAAGCGATCAATCGCTTGGCAAAAGATCAGGATGTTTCGGATTTGGAATGAAGAAAAGCAAAAGGAGATTTTAATAATTTTGATTTCTCATGCGTTCATATAATTCGCCGTATTCATTCATGAGATTGACGATGGCATTTTGATAAATTTTAAAGTCGCCGGAATCGTATTTATGATCTTGCTTGTATTTTACCAACCGATTGAAGGCGTTAACGGCATTTGTCAATAAGGCGAGCAATTGAGATAGGGTATGAAGGTCGATGTTTACGGTGTTGTACAGTCGAAAGGTTTCGTGTATGGCGGATATGAATTCTTCCATACCGGGAAGCGAAGGGAGATTGAGCTCATGCGGAACGGCCGGATCTCTAATTTCGGTTCTGCCTAACAGGTAGTCGGTGGAGACTCCGAAAAAATCCGCAATTCTCAGTAAAATGTCGATGGACGGGTCCGCCTTGTTTTTCTCATATTTATTCCAAGCGGAATCGGATACACCGACAGCTTCACCGGCTTTTTTCATTGATAGTTTTTTTTCAACCCTCAATCTATACAATATTCGGCCAAGCATACAATTTTATACCTTTTATTTACATAATAATACAGGAAACAACTTCTGTCAAGTCAAATTTTATCGATTATAGATACTATGAAACAAACGGAAGACCCGCATGAATTAAGTACGATCCTCCTCCCATAATCTTTTTTCGGTTGTTTGGTTTTTTGCATTGTAATCGCAGAAATATAGATCATTAAAGACAATCGGATGCAATAACGGGCAATCTTCAACGAATTTCGGCAGTTTACGAAAAATTTTCACTTTTTTGTATTTACAATTGACATGAACCATTGATTCGTGATAATTTATTGACATGAACCAACTGTTCATGTTTAAATATACATAGAATTGCATTTTAATACATTTATTGTGATGAAATATATCGGTTATTTTATCGAAGGAGGTATTGCGGTTTGAAAACGGTTTTGGTTGTCGATGACGCTGCCTTTATGCGAATATCCATCAGAAAAATGTTGGAAAAGAATGGTTACGAAGTCATTGGCGAAGCGGAGAACGGTGCGGTTGCAGTAGAAAAATACTTCGAGCTGAAGCCGTACATCGTTACAATGGATATTACAATGCCCGAAATGAACGGATTGGAAGCTTTGAAAGCAATCGTAGCCAAGGATAAAAATGCGAATATTCTAATGGTGTCCGCCATGGGCCAGGAGGCTATGGTGAAGGATGCCGTCTTATCAGGTGCAAAAGGCTTTATTGTAAAGCCTTTTAAGGAAGATTCCTTGATCAAAGCCCTCAGCAAGATGTGAATAAAACGGAGTTTTGCCATGTTAAAAGATATGTTTTCGCAAGTTGATCTTTTGCAAAAGGGATTGGATGCGGCTTGGCTTCGTAATGAGGTGATCACACACAATATTGCGAATGTGGAAACACCGCAGTTCAAGCGTTCCTATGTGGAATTCGAATCTTTATTAAAAGCAAAGATCGAAAACAAAGATTATCGTCATACGGAATTGAAAACCACAAGGGAAAAGCATATCCCGTCGGTATCGGGGATTTCTACCGACCCCATGTCCGATATCGAGCCGATCGTAAAGAAGGACGAATCCACTTCCATACGTATGGACGGAAATAACGTGGATATCGAGTACGAAATGAACGAACTGGCCAAAAACGTCATTTGGTATCAGTACATGATTCAGAAAGTAACGAAAGATCTCGGACGACTAAAAACGGTCATTAATGATAGCAAATAAAAGGAATGGTTGACACATGAGTAACTTTTTCAAATCGATGGATATCAGTGCATCGGCGCTGACGGCGCAGCGCTTTCGAATGGATGTCATCGCGGAAAACGTGGCGAATACGAACACCACGAGAACCGCGAACGGAGAACCCTACAGACGTCGTACGGTCGTATTAAGGGAAAGAGAGATACCCTTTTCCGATCACCTCAAAGCGGGGCTTGAAAAAACACAAGGCAACGGGGTCGAAGTGGCTTCGGTGCAAGAAGACCAAAGCCCTTTCAAATTGGTATATGATCCTTCCCATCCGGATGCAAACGAAGAAGGCTATGTAGAAATGCCGAACGTAGATACCGCCAAAGAAATAATCGATATGATTGCGGCTTACAGAGCCTATGAGGCCAACGTAACGGCTTTAAACGCTTTTAAGCAAATCGCTTTAAAGGCGCTGGAGATCGGTAAGTAGAAAGGATACGGGCCATGGACAAAGTAAATTCCATTCTTTCGGCATGGGAGCTTCAAAGAGCGAATCGTTTAGACGAATATTTAAGCTTGCAGGTCCGTAACGGGTCAAGCGGAGAATTTAAAAGCTTTTTAGACCAAGCTCTGGAGGAAGTAAACCGGACGGAAAAAGCGGAACAAGAAATGGGCTTAAGCTTGACGACAGGTGAAATCAACAATCTTCATTCGATCATGATCTCTGCGGAGAAAGCGGACATTACGTTGAGCCTAGCGCTGCAGATTCGAAACAAGGTTATCGAGGCTTATGAAAACATCATGAGAATGCAGATATAAAAAGTGCTCCGGGGGGTTAACAGTGGCGGAAATATTAAAGAAAGTATCCGGACAGGTAACAAGTTTTTGGACGGGTTTATCGAAAAAGAAGAAAATCGGGTTTGTCGTTTTAATGTCCCTAATTATCATACTGACGATTTTGACTGTCGCTTTGCTGAACAGAACCGAATATTCCGTGCTGTATTCCGGATTGACGGACCAAGAAGCGGGAGAAATCTATACCAAGTTAACCGAAAGCGGTACGGTTGCAAAGGTCGGCAAAAACGGTACGATTTTAGTGCCGAAAAACCAAGAGGACCGTCTTCGGATAAGCCTGGCTGCCGAAGGCTATCCGAAGACCGCCTTGAATTACGACATATTTAAAAACAGTACCGGATTCGGTACCACGGAATACGAAAAACAAAAATACATGCAATTTCAATTGCAGGACCGCCTCCAAGAAACCATCAAGTCCATCGATCTTGTAGAAGATGCCATCGTTACGATCACAATCCCGGATAACAATTCGGTGGTGCTGGAGGAAGACAAAAAGCCTTCCACGGCATCCGTCTTATTAAAACTGAAAAACAATGCCAAGCTATCCCCTCAACAAGTTTATGCCATTACCGAGCTGGTTTCCAAAAGCGTACCCGGTTTGACATCCGAAAATATTACCATCGTGGATCAACGCATGCAGGTGTTGAATCAAAACACGGAAACGGAATTCAGTCAAGCCGGAAGCTTGTTGGAGCTGGAGCGCCAGGTGGAAGAGAATTTTAAAAACCAATTGCTCGGCCTTCTTGAGCCGGTATTCGGCTACGGCAAGGTGGTGGCAGGGGTCAACGTTCGGTTGGATTTTGACAAAAGGACCACGGAATCCGTGAAGTTCGAACCGGTAGTGGACGATGAAGGTTTGGCCGTCAGCTTGAACCGGTTGGAGGAAGTATCGAAGCAAAAAAGTACGGGAACTCCTGCGGGGCAGGACCCGAACGGCGGCGCTCCCGTATATGCGGCGGAGGATGAAAGCGAGACCGTTTATGAAAAGGTCAGTAACACGGTCAATTATGAAGTGAACCAAACGAGAGAGCTGATTGAAAAGTCCCAAGGTGAAATAAAAGACTTAACGGTATCCGTTGTAATCGACTATGAAGACGATCCGTTGGTTTTGGACCAAGTGAGAAAGGTGGTATCCGGCGCCATGGGGATTGAACCCGATTCCGTTGTCGTTCAAGCCATGAAATTCAACGGAGTGCGGGAGTTCGAAGACCTGTTCGGCACCCAAGCTCCCGCCAAAGACGAAGCGCGAAACCGAAACAGAGCAATCGCAACGTATGCGCTTTTGGGACTTTTACTCATATGCATATTCATCGTTCTTCTGAAGCTTTCCGATCGCGGCAGGGCTATCGACACGACGGATTGGGATGAAACGGCGGAGGAAAAAACGGACGAAATACAAGAAGACAGGACGGTTATCCCCGAGATCAATGCGAAGCACGGCGGAACGGCGGAAATGTACAGGCAGCAGATCGAGCAATTCTATAGGAGCAATAAGGATATTGTCATACGTTTGATCAAGAGCAGATTGAACGGGAATTGAGGTGAACAAAGTGGGACTGATATACGACGATTTGACCGAAAAAGAAAAAGTGGCAATATTGCTCATATCCTTAGGTCCGGAGACATCCTCGGATATTATGAAAAATTTGTCCGAAGAAGAAATCGAGCAGCTGACGGTGGAAATTACGAAAATTAAGGATGTCTCTCCCGAAATCAAGGAAAAAGTATTGAGCGAATACTACGACCTTCTGGCGATTCAAGAATACGTATCCCAAGGCGGGATTGCGTATGCGAAGGAGATCTTGGAAAAAGCCGTAGGCAGTCATAAAACGGCGGAATTGCTTAACAGGCTCACTGCCTCCTTGCAAGAAAAACCCTTCCATTTTGCACGCAAGGTCGATGCCAATCAGCTTTTAGGATTAATACAGCATGAAAGTCCTCAAGTCATCGCCATCGTTCTTTCCTATTTGCCGCCGAAATTAGCGGGCCAAATATTATGTATGCTTCCTCAGGAAAACCAAACGGCCGTTATCGAAAGGATTGCCACCATGGACAAGACCAGTCCGGAATATATAAAGGAGATCGAAAGAATGCTGGAAAGAAAGCTTTCCGCAGCCTTCGTGGAGGATTTTACGGAAGCCGGCGGGCTGCAGTCGGCCGTCGACATCTTGAACGTGGTGGACCGAGCAACGGAAAAGCATATCTTGGAATCGCTTTTCAAGGAGGACACCGGATTGGCGGAAAAGATCCGCAAGAAAATGTTTGTTTTCGAAGACCTTACCAAGCTGGATCCTCGCTCCATCCAGAGGGTGATAAAGGAAACGGATGTGAAGGTCCTTGCAACGGCTTTGAAGCATGCTGCGGAGGAGGTCAAGAACGCCTTATTCGACAACATGTCTTCAAGAATGAAACAGAATATCCTCGACGATATGGAATATATGGGAAAAGTTCGTATGAAAGAAGTGGAGGATGCGCAGCAGCAAATTGTGAACATCGTAAGGCAGCTTGAAGAAGAAGGCGAAATTTTCATCATAAGAGGGCAGGAGGAGAAGTTAGTTGGTTAAGATTTTAAAAGCACAAGAAGTCAGCGATATCTTGCAGGACATGCCGAAGGTATTGATAAAATCGACGACAAGACGTTGCCAAGAGGAAGATGCCGACAGGCTGTATGAACAAGCGAAAGCCCAAAGCGAAGCTCTTATCCAAAGATCGAAAAAGTTAGCTTTGTCCATCGTTGCCAATGCCAGAGCCGAAGCTCAAGAAATATTGAACGAAGCAAGAGAAATGTCTACCGTGATCTTCGAAAAAGCAAGGGAGGAAGGCTACCAAAAAGGGTTGGCATTAGGGGAAGAAAAATCGGCGTATTTGGTGGAGTCGGCCGAGTCGGAAAAGAACAAGATCTTAGAACAGGCGTACAAAGAAAAGACGGAAATACTGAATTCGGTCCATACGGAAATTTTGAACTTGTCCATGAATGTAGCCGAAAAGATTTTGGGCTACCAGCTGAGCAGGAACGAGAAGGTGTTCCAATCCTTGGTTTTAAATGCCATTAAGAAAGTGACCTGGGAAGATAAAATTAAAATCAGCGTCAGCGAAACGGATTACGAACGATTCTTCGAAGGGGACAAGCAAGAGCGGTTTAAAGCGGAATACTTTACCGACGTCGTCTTTGAAAAAGACGACAGCTTGAAAAAAGGCGATTGCATCCTTCATACCTCTAAAGGAAAAATCGATGCAAGCGTGTCCACGCAGTTAGACAATATTAAAGAGGCGTTAGGAGTTTGATGTGAACATTTCCTTTGATTTTAAAGAGTATGAAAAAATTCTGGAAAATACGGAATCCGTATCATACTACGGGGAAGTGTGCCGGGTCATCGGTTTGACCGTTGAATCCATCGGCCCTCATGCAAGGGTCGGAGAGGTTTGCCTGATCTATCCGTTAAAGGAGGATGCGAGTCCGGTGGAGGCGGAGGTTGTCGGTTTTAAAGACAACAATATCCTATTGATGCCCTACGGGGAGCTGTCCTGCATCGGTCCCGGCAGCAAGGTGGTTTCCACCAACAGGGCGTTGACGGTTCCGGTGGGCATGGGATTCATCGGAAGAATCTTGGACGGCTTGGGAAAACCGATGGACGATAAGGGCGATATTCGCACCGTCGAATACTACAATGTAGACAATTCTCCCCCGGATCCCCTTAAAAGAGAAAGGATTCGAGAGGTTCTTCCCTTGGGTATCAAGGCCATCGATGGTCTTTTAACATGCGGACGAGGGCAGAGAATCGGCCTGTTTGCCGGATCCGGTGTGGGAAAAAGCACGCTTTTAGGGATGATCGCCCGAAACGCAAAGGCCGATGTTAACGTCATCACCTTGGTAGGCGAAAGAGGCAGAGAGGTTCGTGACTATATCGAAAAAGACTTAAAGGAAGAAGGCCTTAAAAAATCCGTATTGGTGATCGCTACCTCCGACCGCCCGGCGTTAGTAAGAGTCAGGGCGGCAATGATCGGGACCTCCATTGCGGAATACTTTCGAGATAAGGGATTGAACGTATTGTTTTTAATGGACTCGCTGACCCGATTTGCCATGGCCCAAAGAGAAATCGGAATGACCTCGGGAGAACCGCCGGTATCCAGAGGATACACCCCGTCGGTGTTTGCAACGCTGCCTCGTTTGTTAGAGAGGACCGGAAACTCCGATAAAGGATCCATAACCGGAATCTACACCGTGCTGGTGGACGGGGACGATATGAATGAGCCTATCGCCGATACGGTTCGCGGAATTTTGGACGGACATATCGTTTTATCGAGAGCCTTGGCCAATCGTAATCATTATCCCGCCATCGATATATTGGCAAGCGTAAGCAGAGTGATGCCGGATATCGTAAGCAAAGAACATATCACCCTTGCCAATAAGGTACGAGGAGTCATGTCGGTATACAGGGATGTATACGATTTGATTACGATCGGTGCGTATAAAAAGGGTACGAACCCCGAGATCGACCGAAGCATTGACCTTCATAAAGAAATCGAAGCCTTTCTCTGCCAGGGAATCGAAGAGGGGTTTGCTTTTGAGGATACATTGAACATCATCAGAGACATTTTTGCAGGAGAGTAGCAAATGAAAAGGTTTGCATTTACCTTGGAGCCCTTGTTAAAGATCAAGGTATCCATGGAAAAACAACTGAAAAACAAGCAGGCCGAGCTTCTTCAACGGTTAACCTCTTACTATAAGCAAATACAAAAGACGGAAGACGAAAAAACAAAGGTGAAGGAAGAGTATTTATCCAAATTCGGGATGACGGCAGGAGATATGAAGATATTCGAAAACCACTACCGGTCCTTGGAAAACAAAAGACAAGATTTAAAAAGAAGAGCGGAAGAGATTAAGAAGGAATTGGCTCGAGTACAAAAAGAGCTTTTGAACATTACGATAGAGAAAAAGACGTTGGAAAAGCTGAAGGTGAGGCAGTACGAAGAGTATTTAGCGGAGCTTGCACGAGCAGGAGAAAAGGAATTGGAAGACATTGTATCCGGTAAAACGGCTGTCAAAGGAAGTTTTTGAAGGAGGACGATTCTCGAATGAGTAGCGCAAAGCAAGGTACCGTGATACCTATGCATCGGAATCAAAACAAAGGCGTAAGCCGTAAGAAAACGGTGAAAAAAGTAAGTCCCGCTTTGGCTTCCTTTGCAACCGCTTTGGTTTTTTTGACACTCTTTTCCGCCTGTTTAGCCCTCGTCTATTTCAACTTCCGGAACCTGGGAACCGAAGTCTTGAGGATATTACGAACCAACGATACCCTTTATCTTGAAGAGATCGAAGAGATCCGGAAAGAAAAAATGTCTCTTCAAGAAAAAGAAGAAGAATTAAGGCTTTTGGAAACGAGCTTAAAAAGAAAAGAAGCGGACTTGAATAAAAAACAGAACGATTTGGACAAGGCATATGAATTGCTGCAAACGGAAGAAGATAGGCAGGCAAAAATGGCCGAAAAGGCTACGGAAGAATCGGAAGCATTGAAAAGCCTGGTCGATATCTATAAATCCATGGAACCGCGGGTAGCGGCAAGCATTATGGAAAAGCAAGAGGACGACCGGATGATAGCCGATATATTAAAATCCATGAAATCCTCTTCCGCAGCGGGCATTTTAAGCTTTATGGACGCCGAGAAAGCGGCCAATATCATGAAAGAAATTAGCGGGAAAGGAGGGACAAAATGATTCGCATACATACCGGAGAGATTGAAAGAGGGCAATACCCGAAAGAAGCTTCCAAGGCAAAAGAGGATTCCGCTTTATTCTCGGATTTGTTTTTATCGATCCTGAACGATTCGTATTCGGAAGATGAAAAGGATCCGGAGGCTTTGGCGATCCTTGCAAGTGCAGCCTTCCCGGTTCCGGCCCGAACGGCGGAGACTGTCGATACGAAGGGCTCGGATCATCTTTTGACGGAACCTGCATTCGGCATTCCGGGACAAAAAGGATTTGCTTTTGAAGCAGGCATGAAAAATGCACCTTCCATCCTTCTTGAAAACGGGGCAAAATCCCAAGGGGCCGTTATGACGGAAGAGCCTGCCGGTATCGCTTCCGACGGGGCTTTGATTCACCCGAAGCAAGACGTTTTCATGTTCGGTCAAAAGGCGCAAAATGCCGATGAGAAAGAAAGTATAAAAGTCGCTTTTGCCGAGCAGCCACAAGCCTTTGAGGATGCACCGGTGCGGTTTCCTGCAGGCGAAAGCAAAAACAATTCCTTTGACGAGCCTAACCCGGTTGCCGACGATATGCGTTTTGCATTCGATGGCAATAAGCGGCCGCCCCTATTTTCGGAAGGTCGAAAGATCGAAAGCGACAAAGGAAAACCGATGCTTGAAACGTCTCTTGTCGAGCCCAAGAAAGCCGCAACCGAGGACTCGGTTGTTTTACAAGAAAGACGGCCGGCTTCCGGCGAATCGGCACTTAAAATACAAGGCTTTTCGACAGCCGGAAAAAGCGTGGAAGCAAAAATATATGAAAATTCTTCGGAAGAGGCTCCGGGAAAAGATTCGGTTCATGTAAAAGCCCTTCGAACGGATGAACCGATAAGCGTTGCTCGGAAGGAGAAAGCCTTCTTTTCGGCTACGGGAAACGGTAAAAACGTTGAAGGAGATTCCGGATCGACAAACAAGGCGAACCGTCTTGAGGATACGTCCTTTTCGGAAGAGCTTCACCATACGGCATCGGTTTTTGCGAAGGAAACAAACTCCTTACAAGATACGGAAAGCGAGTTGGATATAAGGCAAGTTGAAAAATGCATAACGGACGCCTTGACACAAAGAACCGAGCAGGGAACGCGGCAGATGAGCGTACGATTGGTTCCCGAGCATTTAGGAGACCTTCACATCACGATTCGTGAAGAGGGCAAGAGGCTGACGATTAAAATCAAGGCGTCAGATGAATCGGTGCAAAACGTGTTGAATGAAAAATTGTCTTTCATAAGCCAAAATCTAAAAGTCCGGGGTGTGGACGTAAAAGAAATCGAGCTTTCCGGTTTTTCGGAAGAAGGAAGTCTTTCGAGCGGTCTTTTGTACCGAGACAACGGCGAACAGGGGCGGGCCTTTGAAGGAGATGAAAGATATTCCGGGTTCTTTGAAAATCCGACGGACGGAAAACAAGAAAAGATTCATACCGGCCAAGCTTTATCCTATGTAAGCGCCGATAGGGTAAACATACTGATTTAAAACGGGTGGAGGATAATATGGAGATCAACAATATTTACGGAATCGGCGGCCAAATCCCATACGGCAGCCAAACAAAGGAAAGCACTTTTGGTAAGGAAGACTTTTTAAAAATTTTAGTCGCCCAATTGCAAAACCAAGATCCTTTGAGTCCGATGAACGATACCGAGTTCATCGCCCAAATGACGCAATTTTCCATGGCGGAGGAAATCTCAAAGATCAATTCCGGGTTTGACTTTTTAAAAGGTGTGTCCTTAACCGGAAAAAATATTTTGGCGAAGGTTTCGAATGCGTATTACACGGAATACGTAGAGGGAACCGTAGAAAAAGTGTCCATAGAAAAAGGGCAAGTATACGCCGTTGTAAACGATAAGAGAATCAAAATTTCCGACATACTGGAAGTTTACGAATAAAGCAAAGAGGAGGAATTACACAATGATGCGTTCACTGCTTTCCGGAGTATCCGGATTAAAAAATCACCAAACGAGAATGGATGTTATCGGCAACAACATCGCCAACGTCAATACGGTGGCATATAAATCCGAAAGAGTTACATTCCAAGACACCTTCAACCAAACATTGAAAAAAGCCGAAGGCGGCGGCCTGATTACGGGCGGAACGAATCCTTCGCAGGTAGGCCACGGGTCTTCGGTCGCTTCCATCGATACGATTCACACAACGGGCGGCGTGCAAAGAACGGACTATCCTTTGGATCTATCCATCAACGGGGACGGCTTCTTTGTCGTAAGAGACAACCTCGGCAATGTGTTCTATACCCGTGCGGGAAATTTCCATATCGACAACAACGGACGCTTAGTCAATGCAAACGGATTGTTTGTTGTGGATGTGAACGGCTTAAACATCACGATACCCGCAGAATACACCGATATCGGCATCAACGAATCGGGGGATGTGGTAGGAACCCATACGGTTACCAAGACCACCCAAGTTATAGCCAAAATCGGAATCGCCGTATTCCCCAACAACAGCGGGCTTTCCAAAGCCGGAGAATCCTTGTATCAGGCAACGCCGGCCTCGGGTAATCCGAAGAGCCCCGGAACCGTGTATTGTTCGCCCGGAGCGAACGGAGCGGGAACCGTTTTGCCGGGTACGTTGGAGCTGTCCAATGTGGATTTGACAAACGAGTTTTCCGATATGATCGTTACCCAAAGAGGCTTCCAGGCGAATGCACGCGTGATTACCACTTCGGATTCCATGCTGGAAGAAGTCGTGAACCTGAAGCGCTAAAACCGTAGGAAACAATAGGGTAAGGACAATCGGAGCCGGCAATGATCAAGCTAACGAGAATCAACAATTCGGTTATTTATGTAAACCCCGATTTCATTGAGTTTTTGGAAGAGACTCCGGACACCGTGGTATCGATGTCTACAGGAAGAAGATTGATCGTCAAGGAGTCGGTTGCCAAAATACGCAAAACAATCGTGGAGTATAAAAGGGAGGTTTACGGATATCCCCGCAGAGATAATTTGAAAAAAGAATGAGGTAGGCAATATGGGTTTATCAGGTTTTATAGGAGTGTTATTAGGCTTCCTGGCTATTTTCGCCGGCATCGCCACAAGCGGTAAATTGAGTGATTATTGGGAGTGGTCTTCCGTTCTCATAACCATAGGAGGCACCATATGTGCAACCATGGCAAGCTACAGCTTTAAACAGTTTATTGCCATCGGCAAGATGATCCGTATCGCTTGGAGCAAGTATGAAATCGACTACAAAGAAAGCATCGAGACCTTGTTGAATTTATCGGTGATTCAAAGAAGAGAGGGAACCCTTGCTTTGGAAGAAGCCGCCTACAAACTGAACGATACCTTCTTGAAAAAGGGTATCATGATGGTCGTAGACGGATCGGACTCGGAGATGGTGAAAAACACCATGGAAACGGAGATGAACGCCATCGAGGAAAGGCATACAAGAGGCCAAGAAGTGTTTCTGAGCATGTCTTCCTATTCTCCGGCATTCGGAATGGTGGGTACATTGATCGGTCTGATTAATATGTTGAGAAACTTGAATAACATCGATTCTTTGGGTTTAAATATGGCAGTCGCTTTGATAACCACCTTCTACGGTGTTATTATGGCCAACTTGGTTCTTACGCCGCTTGCAAAAAGGCTGAAGGAACGAACGGAGCTTGAAATGAGACATAAAGCCATGATCCTTGAAGGCGTTTTAGCCATACAAGCCGGACTCAATCCTCGTGTTATCGAACAAAAGCTGAAAGCCTTTTTATCCGAGACGGAAATCGCGGAGATGGAACGTGAAAATCAAGCGACGGAAGAACATCGTATCCCTGTTCGGGAGGCCGCCGAGAGGAGTGCGTAATGGCAAGGAATAAGAAAGACGGCGGCTCTTCTTCGGGCGCCAACTGGATGGATACATACGGAGATATGGTTACGCTGTTGTTGACTTTCTTTGTATTCCTTTATTCCGCTTCATCCATCAGCGAGCAAAAGTGGCAGTCCCTTGTAGAGGCTTTCACCGGTTCCTATTCTACCCGGCCTTCTATCGGCGAAGAGGTTCCCGGGGACGTCTTCAGGATTGATGAGGGAAAACAGGGAGCGGCGGAGGAAGAAGGCGAAGGAGAAAAAAATTACAAAGGGGCCGAAATTGATTTTGTCATACCGGACATCGACCCTCTCTACAGAGGAATTTTGGCTTCGATCCGGGAAAGCGGCCTGGAAAGCGTTATCGATGTATCGAAACAGGGTTTGGAGATTGTCATCCGTTTTATGGATAACGTAATGTTCGATTCCGGTTCGGCGGAGCTGAAAGAGGATTACTTGTACATACTGGACAACATGACGGATGTATTGACGGAGTACGAAGACGAAATCACCATGGTAAGGATCGAGGGTCATACGGACAATCGACCCATCAACACATGGCGATATCCTTCCAACTGGGAGCTTTCGGTTTACCGCGCCGTTGCCGTCCTTCGGTATATGATCGAAGAAAAGGATTTTAATACCGATAAAATTTCGGCGGTAGGTTACGGCGAATATCATCCCATAGCAGATAATGATACGGAAGAAGGAAGGAGCAAAAACAGAAGGGTTGATTTTGTCATCACCAAGACGGCTGAAAGTATTGCGAAGGAAGGAGATTAAATGCGCGTAAAATGCATAAAGGATTGGTAGTATTAATTATTGTTCTATCTATCGTTTTATTAGCCGGCGGAATCTATGTTCACAGCGTGTCGAAAGGCCTAACGGAAGAAGAACCGGTACCCTACGATCCCGGAGACGTATTTATCACCAATTTAAAAGACGGAAGCGGCTTGGTCAAGGTTCGGCTGATGCTTGAATTGAAGAATAAAAAGGCTGCAGAAAACCTTACAAAAGTCAATTACAGATTACGGGATTCCATCATATCCGTCCTCCGAGAAATCACAAGAGAAGATGCGGCCAAGTCGGATATCGCGGAAACCTTGAAAAAAGATATTATTCGGAAAGTCGGAGAAGACTTAGGCAGCGAAGATATCGTAGGCGTATATTTTCAGGAAATTATCGTACAGTAGCACCTTAGAAAAGGGGGAGAGTATATTTGTCTCAAGTATTAACCCAGCAGGAAATCGATGAACTCTTATCGGCGCTGCAGTCGCAAAAATCGAGCTCCTCGGAAAGGAGCCGATCGACGGAGGAGGTAAAATACAAAAAATACGATTTCAGGCTCGCCAACAAGCTGACGAAAGAGCAGATGCGGTCCTTGGAGAGCATCTATGACAGTTTTACATACCTTTTCAACAATTATTTAACCGCTACGTTAAGAATGAATTGCGAAGCCGAAATGATTTCGATTGAAGAACACAAATTTGCCGAGTTCTCCAACTCGCTGCTTTCCAATGCATTGTTCGCCATTTTAGGGATGGAGCCTCTTGCGGGAACGTCTTTGCTGGATTTATCTCCTCAAATCGCTTTCGCAATGATGAACAGGGTGCTGGGCGGGTCCGTCGAAACAAAGGGTGAAGAAAGAACCAATTTTACCGAGATCGAGCTGGTCATCATGGGAAAGATCATTAAGCAAATCTCGTCCTTGCTGGAGGAAGCATGGAGCAAGGTGGTTCCGGTTCGCGTCGTACTGGAGCGATTGGAGGTCAATCCCCAGTTTGTACAAATCGTTTCTTCCGGTGAGACGGCGGCGATTGTCACCATCAACGTAAAAATCGGTGAAACGGAAGGTTTGATGCATTTTTGCCTTCCTCACATATCCATTAAGCCCATTGAGAAGCAGCTGACTTTGCGGACCATCTACAGCGGAAAAATCGAGAAAAAAGAATCGGAGCAAAAGAATCTTAAGATAAGCCAAATGCTGAAAGACTCCCGCTTGGACTTGGTTGCCAAATTCAACACCACCTATACGTCCTTCCAAGATTGCTTGAATCTTCAGCCGGGCGACGTGCTTTTATTGGATCATAAGGTTTTCGCTCCTTTGAACCTGTATCTGGAGCATATTCCGAAGTTTAAAGGGAAATTAGGGGCGAAAGACAACAAGTATGCCATTTACATAACCCAGATGGATTGCAAAAAGGAGGTTTGAGAATGAGCCTGACCGACAGCGTTGTGGAAATCAACAAGAATGTGTATATAAGCAATGATGTGATATCGGATATTGAAAAAGATACCTTAGGGGAGATCGGAAACATCAGTATGGGGACGGCGGCTACGGCTTTATACGAGATGGTAGGAAAAAGAGTGGAAATCACCGCTCCCAAAGTGTCCTTGGTGAACCTTCAGGATTTTTTGGAAAGCTACGAGATCCCTTTCGTTATTGTGGAAGTGAAATTCATCGAAGGCTTGGAAGGCTACAGCATTTTGGTCATGAAAAAGCAGGATGTGATGATCCTCACCGATATGGTCATGGGAGGTGACGGCACTTCCTCGGAAGGAGAATTGGACGAATTAAGGCTAAGCGCCATGGGCGAGATTATGAACCAAATGATCGGCTCCTCCGCAACCTCTCTTTCCGACATATTGAACAAAACGGTGAACATCGAACCTCCGAATGTAATCGAAGGAGATGCTTACAATCCCCAAGACGGCGACCGAGAACAGGCTTACGTAAAGATCAGCTTCAAGATGGTAATCGAAGACCTTGTGAACAGCGAGCTGATGCAGCTGATGCCTATCGATTTTGCGAAAAAACTCGTAAGCGGCCTGTTAAACCATACGAGCAGCGAAGCTCCGGCGGAGGAGGTCTCGGGACCGTCGGTGAAAGGTACGCAAAGCCGGAAGCAGAAAAACAATCCGGGGAAAGCGGAAAAGCATAAAAGCGAGGAAAGGATTATGCAGGATAAACATACGGAGCCTGTACGAAAACAAGTCAATATCAAACCCTTGGATATTCCCTCTTTTGATGAAGAAGAAAAAAGCGGAAGGCTCGGAGAAAGCAAAAACATGGATCTTTTGCTGGACGTGCCTTTGCCCGTATCGGTGGAATTGGGCAGAAGCAAAAAAGTGATCAAAGAGATTCTGAAATTGCATGAAGGTTCCATTGTGGTGTTGGACAAGCTTGCCGGCGACTTGGTGGACGTAGTGGTAAACGGCAAGCTCATCGCAAAGGGCGAAGTGGTAATCATCGATGACAATTACGGAGTAAGAATTACCGAGCTTGCGGAGTATTCGAAGGGAGATTTAGGATAAGGAGCTTTCGATGGTTGAAGTAATCGGGTTTTTCATTGTTTTTGTAGCCGTCATCGTGCTGGCTCGATTTTGCGTCAAATGGCTGTCCGGATCCGGCGGGTTCGGCGCAAGCTCCGGAAAGAACATGACGGTGCTTGAGCGCACGGCCATCGATCGGGGAAAGTGTCTTGTGCTTGTGAAGACGGGAGACAAAGTCTACTTTTTGGGGTTTACCGAGCAAAACGTTACGGTGATCGATACGTTGGACCAAAGGGCGGTACAAACGGAAGAACGAAGCCTTTCGAAAGAGCCCTTTGATGCGGTCCTTCGAAAGCTATTGAAAGTCGGAGTGAAAGAGAACAAGGATGGGAAAGAGAAAGCTTAAAATACAAATCATTATCGCGGTTTTCATTGTTTTCTTCCTGTTTGCAGGTGTTACGGCTGCCGCTGCGGAGCCTTTGGTATCGATAGACGGTTCGCTGTTTGACGAAAGCCCGGAATCCGCGTCGACGGTCATGAAGCTGTTATTGGTTTTGACGGTTTTAACTCTTTTGCCCTCCATATTGATTATGATGACCGGGTTTACCCGGATCGTCATCGTGCTTTCCTTCACAAGAAACGCCATGAATACCCAGCAGGCGCCTCCGAACCAAGTGATCATCGGATTGGCTTTGTTTCTCACTTTGTTCATCATGCGGCCGGTATTTATGGATCTGAACGATCGAGCATACAAGCCTTTTATGGAAGGAACCGTCTCCCAAGAGGAAGCCTTGAACACGGGCGCGTCGATTATTAAAGAGTTTATGCTCAAGAATACCTACAGCCAAGACGTGAACCTGTTCATCGAGCTGTCCGACGGAGAAGCTCCGGAAACCCTTGACGACCTGCCTTTGACGACGGTGATTCCCGCGTTTATTACCAGCGAGCTGAAGACCGCTTTTAAAATGGGATTTTACTTGTACATACCTTTCATCGTCATCGACATGATCGTAGCAAGCACGTTAATGTCCATGGGTATGATGATGCTTCCTCCGACCTTGATATCCATGCCCTTCAAGCTTTTGATGTTCATACTGGTGGACGGTTGGTCGATAACCGTAGAAACCCTCGTAAAAAGTTTTAATTAATTATTATTAGGATGGTTTTTCAATGGGACAAGCGGATGCTGTAACCGTAATCCAACAAGCTCTTTTAACGGTGATCGAAGTGGCCGCGCCGGTATTGGCGGCAGGATTGGTAATCGGAATCATTGTTTCCATTATCCAAGCGGCTACGCAGGTAAACGAGCAATCCTTGGGCTTTATTACCAAAATCATTGCCATATTTTTAGCGCTGATTTTTTTCGGGCCTTGGATGATCAACAAGCTTACGGATTTTACGATGAAGCTTTACGAGTATATGGCCGCAACGGTAAGGTGAAAAGATGATAAACGAAGACGTTCTTTTAAGCCGGGTCGTACAATTTGCATACATTTTCTTGCGCGTGACATCCATATTCGTTTTGTCGCCGGTTTTAGGAAAAAAGAATGCTCCGAATGAAGTGAAGGTGATGCTTTGCTTAATTTTGTCTTACGTTTTCGTCAATATGTTTCCTCCTGAAGCGGCGGGACAAAAAACGACTCTTTCGGAATTTGCAAGCGGCTGCTTGAAAGAATTGCTCATCGGCTTAAGCATCGGTTTTGTAACGATTTTGTTTTTCTCCGTTATTTTATCCGCAGGCCATATTACCGATACGCAAATCGGGTTCGGGATGGCCCAGCTGTTCGATCAAAGAATCGGAATGCAAGTACCGTTAGCGGGCAGCATATTAAATGTATTTTTGCTCGTGATGTTTTTCGTAAGCAATACCCATCACATGCTGATTAAGGTTTTGGCCGAGACCTTTGTTGTGCTGCCTCCCGGAAAATTCGTTTTAAGCTTGGACATCGGAGTCGTGATCGTCGAGTTTTTCTTATCGACCATGGTGCTTGTTTTGCGAATCGCCATGCCGGTGATGGCGGCTATTTTCTTAACCGAGGTGGCAATGGGAATTATGATCCGCTCCGTGCCCCAAATGAACATGTTTGTCATCGGGATACCGGTAAAAATATTCATCGGCCTTGCGATGCTGTTTTTAACCGTACCCTTGTTTTTCAACGTTTCCGAGGTGCTATTCGATTCGATGTTAAGCGGTATACGAGAGCTGGCCGGGAGGGCGACGGTTTCATGATGTTGGTAATGATGGCGGCCGACGACCGCACGGAAAAACCGACCCCAAAGAAAAGAAGAGAAACTCGGGAAAAGGGGGAGGTCCGAAAAAGCACCGAGTTAAATGCCGCCATAACGC